>JAIKVY010000082.1 GCA_024685275.1 Clostridia bacterium | reverse complement strand
CTGCTGGAATAATTGTTCCCAAGTAATACATTGTATTTAATTGAGTATCAGTTAGGGTTGATAAAGATGAATTATCAGCGCTATACCCAAATCCTAACAATGCTCCATTAACAGCAACAGCTGCTACTACTTGGCCAAGTTTTCTAAAGAACATAAAGAATGAATAAGCTGTTCCATCATCTCTATTTCCTGTTTTAACTTCAATATTATCAATTGAATCTGTAACCATTGCCCAAACTTGGAGAACCATAAATGTCATTCCAAATCCAGCAACAAGAGTTAATAATAAGAATAACCACCAAGCACCTTTAACAAATGTTGGATTTAATCCACATAAGAAAAGCACTAAATTGGCTCCAGCAGCTACAAATGCTCCTACTGCACATATTTCCTTTTTACCAAATTTTCTAACCAATTTTGGAGTAAAGAACATCAATACTACCATTGGAGCATATGTACATACTTGAGCAACTAAGTTCATCCAATTTTTATGGAAGAATTTATCAAATAAATATAAATAGAAACTTTGATTAAACATTTGAGCTGCTAATAATAACAAGCTTGCAATACTTATTGCTAAAAATGCTCTATCTTTAAATAGCTTTTTAAATGCTCTTGCTGTTTCACCCTTTTGTGCTTTTGGTTTTTCAGCTGCTGGTACACGCTCTTTATTAAACTTAAATGCTAAAAATAACATAACTCCAGCAACTAAAGCTAAAACTACTGCCCCAATTATTACTATCTTGTAATCCATTTGTTGCATAGCTTTGCCTGTGTTAGGATCAATTATTTCATCTCCATTAGCATCTTTAATCTTTGTATAACAGAATGAAGAAATTAGTAATACTGGTAATCCACCTACACCTGCTCCAACTGAACGCCATATTGATAATTTTGTTCTTTCTTTTTCATCTGTTGTAACAACTGATGCTAAAGACCCATATGGAATTTGAAGCGTTGTGTATGCCATTCCGAATAAAATGTATGTAATTGTGGCATAAACGAATGTTCCGATTTCACCAGAGTTATTTCCCATTCCAGGCCACTTTACAAGCATCAATATTGAACACACTACAAGTGGTATTGCAGAATATAAAAACCATGGTCTAAATCTACCATATTTTGATGGTTTTACAGTATCTACAACTCTTCCCATAATAGGATCGTTAACAGCATCCCACACTCTTGCTACAACCATCATAATCATTATCCACAATGGATTAATGAGTAAAATATCTGTGTAGTACTTTTGAAGTAGTGATGTTACTAAACCAAAAACTAAACAACAAGCCGTATCGCCTAAAGCATATCCGATATAATCTTTTGTTTTTAGTCCACTAGTTCTAGCAATAAAACTTTGTGAATTGTCTGTACTCATACCTTCCCCCTTAAATATATATTTATTCTTCAACTACTCTATCAAAAAAGAATCTCTTAGCACATATTGCAACTGCTCCAATATACGATCTAACATCATTAAGCTTTGAAATTTCAACATCTGCTGGATTGAAATTTTCATATATATATTTGCATCTTTTCATTAGTTCGTTATACGCAAATTCATCATCAAAAACTTTTCCAAATAAGATTATTTTCTTAGCTGAAATTAACGTGTATGCGTTTTCTAAAGCCGTAGCAACATATTTTGACTTATCAACAACTAACTCTTCATATTTTTCTCTTTGCATATTTGAAGGAATTTGTGCTTCTGTTTCTAAACAACCTATTCTTCCACATCTACATTTAACACCATTTGAATTTACCATACAATGACCAATTTCAAATGTTTCATTTCCATTGCTATCTGTTACTTTTCCATTGTAAATAATTGATGAACCTATACCAGGTCCCCACTTAAAAACTAAAACATTTCCATTCGTTTTTGTTAAGTTTTTGTTATAAATAAGTTCAGCTTCTGCAAATGCTGCAATATTGTTTTTAACAACAACCCTGGTGTTAAATTCTTTTTCAAATATCTTCTTTAAATCGACTCCTTGCCATATTGAATATTCATTATTTGAACCTAATAAACACAACCCAATTGCATATATTTTATTTACGATTTTTTCTGGGAATTTTGTTAAAAAATCTTTTGTCAATTTTACTAAATCTTCTATCTTTTCTGGTATTTTATACCCTTCGCTACCAATTAAATCTCCGTTAAATTTAGCCAGTGAAATCGTTATTTTATCATTTTCAAGATTTAAACATAGAGCAACTTTATCTTTTATGTTTATCTCTATATTAATTTCTTTTCTTCCAACTTTTGATGTTTTAGTATTATCACTTCCTACTTCTCTAATTACTCCTTCTCTAATTAAATCAGATGTGATTTTAGTAATAGCAGCAGGTGTTAAATTTAATTCTTTAGCAATATCTTTTCTACTCATTGCCCCATTGGCATTTAATAGATATAAAATCAATGATTCATTGTTTTTTCTAACTTCTTTTAAATTCATTATTTCGAACATCTTTTCCTCCAACTAACTAAACAATCATCTAAATTATATCATTAGTCAATACTTTCTATCAATTTACTAACTTTTTATATTAAAAGTGAAACCCCACTTATAACCATTAAAACATATGTTAAAATCATGAAAAATGTCTTATTCATTTTCTTAACAATTAAGTTGCCGATAACCAGTGCTCCAATTAATACAACTAAACAAATCCCTAACGCTGGCAACTTATCAACTGTCATTAACCCATTTACACAATCTTGTACAAGTATTATTGAATTCAAAACAATCCAAGATGCACTTAGCGTTGCTCTAAACTCGTCCTTATCTTTTAATCTGCTAGATGCGTACACTACTAATAATGGCCCACCACAAACATACATTCCATGTACTAATCCAGCAACAGCTAATATTAAATACCCTATTATTACTTTACATATTGTTAGCCATTTTTTAGGCTCTTGTGGAGATTCTAAATTCTGTTCTTTTCTTTTTTGTGCTCCTTTTTCAAATACAAAAGTTTTTAAAATTCCAATTACTGAGAACACCAAAACAATTACGCCTAAAACAATGTATAACGTTTTTTTATCAATAGTTACATACTTCATTAAGAAGTATCCAGCAACTATTCCAACTACCATAATAAGAACTATTTTTATTAATTCTTTTACGTTTACCTTTTTGTAGTTGAATATTAAAACCCAAATAGACGCTGCTAATCCTAGTATATTAAGAAGTGGTTTAGCAACATCATATCCAACTAACCTTAATGAAAATGGCATTGCTAGAACCGTCCCAGCAAATCCAGTTATGCACTGAATTACATTGGTTAAAAGTATTACTACATAGAAAACAATGTATTGCCAAGTAAACATATTTTAGTACTTACAGCATTCTATCTTTAAATATGTGCATAGATTTTCTAACTCTTTAGAAATATCTCCCATAGCGACAGCGTAATGTGGTTCCCAACCATTTACTACTGTTGATTCAACTATTTTTCTTGCATCATTATCAGTTTGAATAACAATGCTTGTTCCATAGAATTGTTTTGGTTTATCAATTGCTTTACCTGTTGCAATAAATACTCTAAATTTATTATCTTCATCAATTCCAATTCTACAAATTGTAACCTTTTCTTCCGGCGCACATCCAAATTCTAATGTCGGTCCAATTTTTCTATTACAATGAACTCCTGCTTGAGCTCCAGTATCTTTTCTGGCTAGTGAGCATGCTGCCATACCACAATGCCATAACGTAATAGTATTCTCTTTTTCATCCATTGAAACAGGATCACCAAAGAATGCAGGTTTATTTGTTAAGAATTGAGAACAAAACATAGTTAATGCCCCATATGTATCTGCCTCACATGCAGATGGCACATTTAAATCATTTAGGATACCTAAAACAGAACATACAGGTGTACCAAATGAAGTAAAGAAGTCTGGCCAGCATCTTGAAGATAAAGCCCCAATTTTATTTTTATCAACATATTCTTTATATGCTTTATATAACCTAGCAAAGTCTTTCACATTTTCTTCTTTGATGTTTTCTAGACCTTTAATTCTTGTATTTGCATCTTTTAAATATTCATCAATTTCTTCATCAGTATAGCTTTTTGCCATGTCTATAAGTTCTCTTGATTCAATAGAAATTAAGTTAGAACCAAAAACTGTTGATATATCTTTATCTAATGCTCTACCAAAACCAAATCCTTGTGGTGTATGACCTATTTGTAGAATATTTAATTCTTTTAATGCCTTTTTAAGTTTTGCTGCCTTATATGCAGATTCAATTGTATCTTTTGTTAATTGTTCATCTGGTGAACCAAATACATATATAAATTTTCTCTTAAATGTATGTAAAACATTGGCTGCTGAATATGCACCTGTTAATGAGTTTAATCTTAATCTTGTTCCATCAATAACTGGTTCTCTTAATGTCCAAAGAACCACAGGACAATCAATTTTTTTCAAGATCTCATTCATATATGCCCCATTAGCAAATGTGATATTTTGAACAATTATTAAATCGTATTGTTTATTAGCTATATAGTTATTTAACTTATCAATGCTAAGAAGCATTTCTTCTGGGTAATCAAAATCAACATTGTTTGTTATTTTTTTTATTAATTCAATTGATTTATCAAACTCAATCTTTGCACTTTCTAAATGAAATGTTGGTACACCAATAGGTATATATGCAACTTTAAAATTCATACTATCCTCTCTTTTAATATTTTAATTCTATATTTTCTCCAATTAATCCAATATGAGCACCTTGTTTAACAAGTGGTAATCTATCCTTGTGAGCAATCACCCATTTATTTCTTTGTAAGAGTAATTCACTTTCTGTATCTTGTTTATTTACATTCTTTTCAATAGGAGTATTTGTCCCTTTAGGTAATACAACAATTGCTTTAAAACCACTATCTTCAACTTTGCAAGGTGACAAATGAAGAGTTGTTTGATAAAACTCTATTGCTGTACCTTTCTCTACAAAAAATACTTGTTCTTTTCCAACTGTATATGTGTTGTTTTCTATATCCCAAACATGTCCTAAAACAAGCATAAACGAAGTAACAGCAACATTTATTTCAGACCCTTTATGATATTCAAACCCATTATATGTCGAATTTTTTCCATTACAATATCCAAATTGTATTGGCATCCCTCCATATATCGTTTCTTCAACAATATTTTTAATATCAAGTTTTTCTAGTTCTGGAATACTTGGAAAGTAAACATTCCCTTCATTTGGAACTGTCGTATTATCTTCCATATATTTAATCGCCTTGGAAAAATCATATCCTTCTATTATTCTTCCATACGTTTTAAATTCTTTATCTCTAACAGAATAGATTTTAACATCATTTAATTTGTTTAACTTCTCTAACAAAATTACCTCACAAAATTATTTTTTATTAAAATCCCCTCTAACTACTTTGAAAGTTGCTCTGAAATCTTCTTTCTTTATTCCATTTTCACTAGCAATATCATATACTCTTTTTGCATTTTCCATTCCAGGCATATTAAAGTTATTCTCTTTACTCATATTTTGACAAATACCTAAATCTTTTTGCATGTTTTCAATAGAAAAAGCTGTTGTCCAATTTTGATCTTTTAAGTTTTTCCATTGTCCATCTAAATAGAAGTTTTGACCGCCGCCATATGAAATTGCTTTAGCAAACTCTTCAAAATCTATACCATATTTACTTGCTAAATTTAAAGTTTCATTAACTCCATTTTGTATTTGAGCAACAAGTGTGTTATGACATATTTTCATAACTAAACCTTTTCCGTTATCTCCCATCCTTATTACATTATTTCCCATGTATAAAAGAATTGGTTTTACAAAATCAAATAATTCTTCTTTGCATCCAACATATATTCCTAATGTTCCTGCAATAGCTGCTGGTTTTGATTTAACAACAGGTGCATCACAAAATTTAGTTCCTTTTGTTGCTACCATATTTGCAACTTCAACAGATACTGATGGATCAATTGTGGACATATCTATAATTGTTTTTGTTTCATCTAAATATGGCATAACTTCTGTGTATAAAGCTTTAACGTGTTCTGATTTTGGAACCATTGAAATAATTACATCAGCGTTTTTTACTACTTCGCAATTATCTTTACATCCAATCGCTCCAAGATTAACTAGTTTTTCAACTTGTGCTCTATTTAAATCATTGCAATATACTTTATCATTATGCTTTTTAACAATGTTTTCACACATTGATTCGCCCATAATACCTAATCCAATAAATCCTATTTTCATTTTTACCTCTTTTATGTTAATTAGTCTGTAATTGTTTTATCCCAAGCGTTTCTGAATTTTGTTAAACCATAGTCAGTGAAAGGATGATAGAAACTATCTTTGTATACTTGTAATCCAGCAGTAACAATATCAGCACCAGCTTGAGCACAATCAACAATTTGTTTTCCTGTTCTAACAGCAGCGCAAATAACTTCTGTTTCATATCCATAGTTCATATATATTTCTACAATGCTTTTTATGTATTCTTTGCAATCTTCTCCACTTGCTTCTTTCCAGCCGATAAAAGGTGAAACAAACAATGAATTGTTTTTAGCAGCAATTAATGCTTGGCTAGCAGAAAATACTAATGTTAAATTTGTTCTAATTCCTTCTTTTTCTAATTCTCTAGCAGCAGCAATTCCTCCTGGAATACATGGGATCTTAATTACAAAATTCTTTGAAATTTGTGCAATTTCTTTACCCATTTTAACAATTTCATCCTTATCTTCTAAATGTGGATTTGTTTCAACAGAAATTGGAAATTTTTCCCATCCTTCAATACCTTTTTCTTTTACAAAATCAGCTAATTCTTTTAAAACAACTTTAAATGGTTTACCTGAATTCATAATATGGTTAGGGTTGGTTGTAACACCATCGATTCCAAATGTTTCATACGCTTCACGAATCTCATCAATTTTTGCACTGTCTAAAAAATACTTCATTTTACTTTTCCTCCGTAATTTTATTAATTATTTCTTTTACTTCTGCATCTGCTTCTTTTCTAACAAATACAGGAATTTGTCCTAATGGGGCTTCTACCATCACTTCTTGTGAACCAGTATATTCTTTGCCGCTCCAAATATGAATCCATGTATCATTTGGTAAATATACTTTTCTTGTTTTTTTCTTACTGCTAAGCACTGGTGCAACTAATATATCTCTGCCAAGTAAATATTCATATTTTTCCTTATATGCTTTTTCTTCATCGTAATAGAAGAATAATGGTCTAACTACTCCTACTCCTTTTTCTGCATTATACTCTACACATTTTTTAAGATATGGAGCTAAATGAGTATGAATTCTTGACATTTTAGCACTGAATTTTAGTGTATTTTCATTTTCATCAAATTGAACATTCAAATCAGGATTAAGCCCCTCATGATCTCTCATAATAAGTGAAAAAGCATTCATTTCACACCATCTACAATAACATTCTTCTGAACGTGTCATAAAGATAGGTACAGTTGTATACCCACCTATATCGGAATGAGATAAGCCAAAACCCACACATGTTAAACTCAATGTTGCTGGAATAATTGTTGGTAATCCTGTATCAAATGAAAAATCTACGTGATTATCCCCATTCCACATCATAACTGATTGCCTAACACTTTCAGTGTGCCCTGCTCTTGTAAAGAACATTATCTTTCCTAAATTTCCAGTTTCTTCCAATGCTTCTCTATTAATTCTTGCCCAAATTGCAGGCCAAGTATTGTGAACAATTTCAGCATTTTCTCCACTATATAAAACAGCATCTGTGGGCAAATACTCTCCAAAGTCAGCCATCCAACCAGCAAGGCCAAATTCAATCATATTTTTCTTAATTATATTCTTTATCCATTGGTATGCCTCTGGATTTGAAAAATCAACCATTGCTGCTGGGAAAGTCGTTATTGTTACCAAATAATCTTTTCCATCTTTATCTTTTACACAATATCCTTTTTCAGATGCTTCTTTATACAAAGGTTTTTCTACTGCTAAAAATGGATTGCAATATCCTAATACCTTAACACCTTTTTCATTTAATTCTTTTATTGTCTTATCTAAATTAGGATAAAGTTCTCTATCCCATTCCCAATTCCAATATAACTGTTTTCCAACTGCAGTAATTCTTCTACCTTCCCAATCTTGAATCCAAATCCCAGTTACTTTTGATCCTGTTTCTAATGCTTTATTATATTTTTCAAGCATTATATCAGTGCCGCCTTGAACGCCTAAAATTCGTCCATTATATACCCAATCTGGCAACTTTGGTTGCCTTCCTATGATATTTGTTAATTTTTCAAGTAAATCTTCATATGATGATCCAAACCCAAAATAGAAATCATCTAAATGCCCGTATCCAGTAAAAATTGATTCATTATCTTTTTTGAAATTGTAATGAATTCTTCCATTTGATGATGTATGGAAGAAAACTAAATCTGAGAAAATAAATGTTGGTTGAGAATAATATGTTTCATAATCATCTAATAATCTTTTTAATCTATCGTGTGTTAATTTACGTAAGAAAAATGCTTGTATTTTAAATAGTATTTGTTTAATGCTGATGTGCTCTGAAACCCATACTTCATAATCAAGACCTTTCATATCTAGTTTAGTAAAATGTTCACCACCACCATATATGTGTTGATTTTTGTATGATGGCAAACTAAATTGATAATATTCATCTTGAGCTAATTCAAATGGGATAAGTTTAATAACATCCCCTTCTTTTACATACCTAATACTTTTATCATTTGAAAGTAAAAATTCGTATGTATCATCCTCAATTTTTTTAATATCATTTATTATTATTTTTTGACTGTTAAAACGTTTCGTTTTTATTCTGAACGAACCATGCGACATTTTATATGTGGCTTTGTATTTACCAACTGTTGCAATTTCTTGACTTTTTTCAAATTTTAGTTTTAACTTATTATTGACTAAAACATTTAATATCCCATTCTCAAATTGCAATTTTAGCATTTTTTATCCCCAAAACTTAATTAATTTACTTTGTTAATTAAATTATATTATTTATAAAATAATAAGTCAATATTTAAACAATCTGTATAACTTATTCCATTTCTTCAAGCACTTAAATATCTCTAATTTTAAGCCCAAATTAAAAATAGGTTGTCCAAAACACGAAATTTTTTGCTCTTTTGGACAGCCTATATTGTATATAAACTTATGTCCCTTTAAAAAATGTTATTAAATTGTTCTACGTTTTATCAGAAAATACTCCAAATAGAACATGTCTCTTGACATATAAAAGAAATCATTTTTTATTGCAAATGCGTGTATTATAATATATAATATTTTTACTTGTATTATAAACATGACACATAAATAGTTTGGAGATAGATATGAAAAGTTCGTTAAAGAAAATATTTTTACTAACAATTAGCATTGTGCTTATTTGTTTAATGCTAGTTGCTTGTAGTGAAAAAAGTAGTAAAGCTGCTACCGTAAAAGTAGATCAATTTAATCAAACCGTAAAAAGTAATGGTGGAATGGCTGTTTACTATGGAGACTATGTATATTTTGTAAATGGATATGCTGGCCAATCAGTTAATAATAAATATGGTGAAGTTATTTTAGGAGCTATATACAGATGTAAACTCGCAAATGGAATTCCTGATTATAAAACAACAGAATGTGTAATTCCAAAGAACATATATGGTTCTGATACAACATATCCTGGATTTTATATCGTTAATGATTATATTTACTACAATACTCCAAATGTTGATAAAGACAGTAAAGGTGAACAAAAAACAAGTGAAGGCGTTTTTTGTAGAACTAAAGTAGATGGTTCAGATACGTCAGAACTTAAGAAATTCTCATCTAATGGTATAGTTCTTTATGCTGGTGATAATAGTAAATATTTGTTCTATGCTGATGGACAAAAAATTTATAAAGTAGATACTAAAACTCTTGCTACTACATGCTTAGTTAAAAATGCTAAAGGTGAAAATGATGATGCTATCGCATATAAATGTAGTGGAGATTATGTTGTTTATACTACAAGAAATTATGAAAATAAATTAAATGCCTCAAGTGATTATTTAGTATATTTACTTAATTTAACCGATGGAACAAGCACACTTGTTATGAGTTCTAAAAAATTCAATAACAATGCTCAAGTAAGTACAATATATGGAGTTACAGTTCAAACATTACAAACAGATATTGATACTATTACATTCTTCTATACAAAAACTGATAACTCTTCAAATAGTGCTTTAACTGGTTACTATTCATATACTTTCAGTAAAACCGCTTTAGGTTCATTTGATCCTGCTAATGAAAAAAGATATACATTAGACACATCAAAATCATATTCTAACTTTACATTGTTATCAAATGGATATGTTGTTGCTTGCACAAGCTCTGGTGTAGATTTCTTTGATTCTACAAATGTTGAAAATGGTTTAGTTCAACAATTACAAAAACCTGGTGCAGAATATGATCCTGCTACTGAATCTTCAACATATAGCATATCTATTTCTTCATTAACATTTGTTAAAGTTGTTGAAGAAGAAAATCAAGTTTATTTAGTATATTCTGCTGATGATAAATTGATTTACATCAAGTTATTTAATAAAGATGTAACAACATTCACATTTGCAAAAGAAAATATTGCTACATTCTTTGGTTGTAAATTTGATAAGACATACTGCTCATATGATATTATCGATAATGTAATTTATTATATGAATTCAGACATGGGCAATTATGCATACTATTTCGAAGTTCCAAACTTTAATGAAATAGACAAAGATACAAAAATTGATGCTGGTAAACTTTTAGCAAAGATTAGTGATAATGATTTCAAAACACTCATTGGAATTACTGATTAATATTATTTAAATTATTCATAATAACAAATTTAGGGACTCGTAAAAAAGTCCCTATTATTTTGCTCTATAAAAAATATCTTTAATAGATTATATATTTCTTAATGAATTGACATTATCGAAAACATAATCGACGTCGAGTTTGCTTGCTTTATAATCTTCAAGTGTTGTTTCTCCACTTAATACTAGGATACTGGTCATCTTATTGTTTATTGCAAACTTTATATCTGTATAAAGTCTATCTCCAACAAATGCTACTTTGTCTGGTGTTACATTACAAAAATCAAATACATATTCTGCCATTGGAGCATATGGTTTCCCTATAATTATTTCCGGCCTTTTTCCTGTTGTTGCTTCTACACAAGCAATATATGCTCCAGCATCTGGCATATTCCCGTTATCTGAAGGACAAACATAATCAGGATGAGTTGCTATATATATACTTCCATCAGCAACTAAGTTTGTTGCATTCCATAGCTTTTTATATGTTAACTCGGTATCAAAAGCTAATAACATAATATCTGATTTTTGTCCTATATCAACAATATTAATACCATCTTCTGATAATTCTTTTTTGAGGGTTTCTGTCCCTAAACAAAATACAGTTTTATTTTTATAGTGTTTATTAATGTAAGAAGCCGCCGCCATGCCTGATGTAACTATTTGTGAAATATCTGCGTTATACCCTAATCTTTGTATCTTTTTTAAATAATCATATTTACTTTTACTACTATTATTTGTTACAAAAAATACTTTCTTTCCTTTTTGATCTAATATTCTTAGAGTGTCCATTGCTCCTTCAATTGGATTTTCCCCCATGTTTAATGTTCCATCTAAATCAAACAAAAATACTTCTACATTTTTTAATTCTTTCATAATTTACTTTCTTCCTTTTCTTTTATATTTTTCCTAAAATAGCATATGAAATCATCGCTTCAATTCCCAATGCTAATAATGTTCCTACTACATATATTAATAACGAATATTGTCCTGCTATTGATAA
>JAIKVY010000059.1 GCA_024685275.1 Clostridia bacterium | reverse complement strand
CTTCATTTACTAAATCGTAATCAAAGCCTTTTGATATCAAATTTCTATAAATTTTTGTTTTTAATTCATAGGTTAATTCTTTATTTTTTGTGTATCTATTTGCAATTTTTATTATGCTTTCTTTAATATCTTCTGTCGAATTTAAGAACTCCAAATATTCTTGTTTTATTCCTTTAGAATTTAATTCGTATAGTATTTTTTTTACACTTTTTTTTGTTTTGTTAGATTCATAATATCTCTGAGCATATTCTTGATCATCAATGTATCCTTTTTCTTTTGCATACTCTATTGCTTTAATTGCGCAATCTTTTGGATATTTTTTCTCAATTAATTTTTTATAATACCCAGAAGAAGTTTTGTAGTAGTTACTGATTTGTTTCATGAGATATTCTCTGCAGAATAAATATTGACTATCTCTAACGAGCTTGCCTAAATTTTCAACATTTACATCAATGCTTCTTGTGATATTGCTCGTAGAGAAAATGTCTTCATGCAAAACGTATTCACTATTATCTTCGAGGATTATTGTTATTTTTGTGTTGTTTACAAGAATATCGTTAATATACATGCACATATTTTAACATGTTTACTCAAAATATGAAAACATAACATTTCTAAATCTACACATACGCACGAGCGCGCACTTGTTAAAGATAAAAATATATGATATATTCTATATATGCAAATTAGAAAAAATAACGTTTATTTTATTTTATTTTTAGTTCTTTTGCTTATCGCGTGCATTACTTTTTTTGCATTAAATTTTAATTATTCATCTTTAGCTAAAGCAGATGAAATTATTCATATTACATCAGTTGAAGATTTTTTAACATATGCTGAATATATCAACAATTCTGACTACTCATATGCAGATAAATCATACATCTTGGATGCTGATTTAGATTTATCATTAGAAGATGATTTTTATGGAATTTCTGTTTCAGATACAAAAATATTTAAAGGTTCATTTGATGGAAATGGACATACTATAACTCTCAATATTTATTCAACAACACCAAATGTTTATACTGGATTATTTGGATATACCTCAGGAGCTGCAAATATTTCTGATTTAATTGTTGCTGGATATATAAAAGGGATGAGAGTAGGATCTATCGTTGGATACAACAAAGGAACAATATCTAATTGTATTGTAACTGCTAGTGTAGAGTCTATTGATTCAACAGGTGGAGCTGGAGGAATTACTGCTAGAAATGATGGAGTTATTTCTTCATGTGTCGTTGGAAATATTTTAGTAAAGGGGCAAAATAACTTAGGAGGAATTACTGCGAATAATACAACAGGCGGACAAGTTTTATACACCGCTACTAGAGCAAATGTTATTTCTCAAGTTATTACTGGAACATCTTCAACTAAAGTAGCATCAATTGTAGGAAATAATGATGGAAAACTTCAAGATATCGTTGGGTATGGCTCGGTATCATATCTACCTACAAATGTAGATTGTGGATCTGGTATTGGAAAAATTTCAGAAGTTGCTAAAACCAAAAGTTCGAATATATACATAGTTGATTTTGCATCTAGTGATGTAATTGCTACTTCTATTTCTAAATACAACTTGTTAGAAGAGAATACTATTACATTATCCCAAAATATGAGTAGAGCTTTATTTGAATGTGGATATGGATATATGTATTGTCCGATTTCATTAATGACTTTATCAGAAAATAACTATTTGATAACAAACATTGTTTTAAAAGATATAGTTCGAATATGTATTTTTTCAGGTGGTGTTGGGACAGAAGAATCCCCATTCACTATATCAAGTAGCAACGAATTTGTATTGTTTGGACAGAACCTTCAATTTGGAGATTATGAAAATAAATATGTTAAATTGTTATCAAATGTAGCAATTGACAATGATGAAGGATATGGGGAAATTGATAAACCATTTAAAGGAAAACTAAATGGAAATAGTAAAACTATATCCATTGTACAAGAATCAAATAAAGTATGTGGAATTTTTAAAGCTGTAGAGAATGCTGAAATTTACAATGTAAAAATATCTGCTGATATTGTTACATCAACCACAATAGTTGGTTCATTAGCAGCAATAGCAAAAGGTGACTCTATAATTGTAGATGATGTAAACATTGAATGTATTATTAATTCAAACACTTATTCTGGTGGGCTGTTCGGTGAAATTGATTGTGATATTTGTCAAATAAACAATGTTAAAGTTGGCGGAACAATTAATTCTGCTAGTTATTCAGGTGGTCTAGTAGGATTTTTAAATGCAAACGATACTTTATCATTACAAAATATTCAATCATATGTGACATTAAGATCATCTTTGAAATATGAATTAGTTGGTGGAATATTTGGAGAAGTTAATTTACCAACAACAATACAAACTATAAACATATCTGGACTTTATTTTGAAGGGATAATTGAAACAAAAGCAAATAAAGTTGGTGGAATATTTGGAGATATTTCAACAAGCATTAATTCACCTGTAGAAGTTAATATTTCAAAAGTAATGAGTATGTCATCAATTTCGGGGACAAATTATGTTGGAAGTATTGTTGGGTTTAATAACGCAATACTAACTATTGAAAACTTTGCAGTATATACAGATTGTAGTGGTTCATCGTTTGTTTCAGGGGTTTCTGGAATAACAAATAAAGATATAACTTTATCTAATGGCTATTACATTGGTAATTTAACAAAATCAAAAGGTGAATCAAATATAGGTGATATTTTTGTTTCTAAACAAGCAAGTGATACTATAAGCGTTTTACAAAAGAATAATATCTATTATGTTGGAACATTTACTGGAATTGGAAACAATCTAAACGCTACCAAAGTTACAAATATACAATTAGCTAAAGGGGATGAATTTGATAATGCAGTATTTAGCATTACTGATTTGAATAAAGAAAAAGGTGTTTACCCATATGTTACAGGAATTTCAACATCACAAACATTAGAACAAAGATTAACAGTTAACTTTTTTGATGGAATTAGAACAATAGAAAATAAGAAATATTATGATATAGGCACAGTAAATGCGCTTAATAATTTAATTACTCTTATAAACGAATATGAGGATGCATCTAATACGTATTCTGAATATTCATACTATATTTCAAGCGATATTTCAGTTGGTAATATTAAACCAATTACAAAATTTTCAGGGGAATTATTAGGTGATTTTAAAAATCTTTCTAATGTTGTTATTACTGCTACAAATGATGAAGGACAAAAAGATGCTGCATTCATATTAACTATTGAGAGTGGAGCCGTTATTGATGGAATTTATTTTTCAAGTGGAACGATTACATCAGAATATGGTGAAAGTGCTTCGTTAGCAAAGACAGTACAGGATGGAGCAGTAATACAAAATTGTATTTTTAGCACAGATGTATATAACTCATTTGATGATAATACAAAATTCAGCAGCGGAATAGCTTGTTATAATTCTGGGACAATTCGTAATTGTGTTGTAAATGGAAACATTATTTCTAACGAAAATTCAGGAGCGACTTCTTCTGCTGGAATAACTGGTAAAAACACAAATACTTCATTAATTGATTCAGTTGCTTTTAAAGGAACAATAATTTCAAATAATAAAGCAAGTGGAATAAGTGTAGAATCTAATGGTGCTGAATTTAACATTATTCAAGTTTCAGGATATATTTATGGAGAAAATTTAAGTGCTGGAATAGTAGCTAATACTATTAACGATACGATTAACTATGCTTATATAATTGCAACAATAAAGTCTAGTTTAAATAGCAATGCTTTTGGATTGTTAGGAACGGGAACAATCAATCCTTCATTAATTATTTCATCTAAATATAATGGAGATTTATTAGAAGGTGCTTCGTTAGCATATTCAGAATGTGAAAATAATGGAACTTATGTGGTAACAACTGAAAGTATATTATCTACAGAAGCAATATCTAATTTCAGCAGAAATGAAATGAATAACAATCGATACAACACCATGTTTAATTCATATAACAGTTTGTATATGATAAATTTAGTAGAAAATTTACCATCAACAGGAGCAATAGGAACAATAATTTCTTCATTAGATGATATTGCAATTTATGGAATTGAAAATGGAAATTTAAATGAGTGGGGGACAGAAGATCATCCATATTTAATTAATTCTGCAAAACATATTACGATGCTAAGAGAACTAATTAATTTTACAGATTACAGTGGAAAGTACTTTATGGTAACGCAAGATATCAATATGAATAGCGCAACAGGTTCTTTAGCAAATAGATCAATTGGCGTATATGATTCAAATAATATAGCAAATTCGAAAGTATTTAAAGGCAAATTCTATGGTAAGGAATTAGTTAATGATCAAGTAAAAATTGAAAATATAACAATTACAGCATCTGTTATTAACGGAAACTTATATTATAACAATGTTGGTTTCTTTGCTTATGTCGGTGAAGGTTTTGAATTAAAAAACATCGCGTTCTATGGTAATGTAAATATTCCATCATCAGAAACAACATCAAGTAGTGTTGGTGGTTTGATTGGATATTTCGAAGCAGGATTGATACAAGATGTATACGTAGGAATCAATGTTTCAGGAATGGCTATGGTTGGAGGTATTATAGGATCATTTAGAGTTGTATCGACACAAACAACTACAATTTACATAGAAAACTGTGTATATAATGGAAATATTGAATCACAAAATGACAGTAGTAGTGTATATGGAATCATTGGTTTTAGAAGTGATACAACAATAAAAAATATTAGCATAACAAACAGTTGGTATATTACTTCAAATCTTGAATATGTAACAAATAACTTTGGTAACATTTTATATGTAGATAATGATGGTGATTTTGTTAACAAAAATGTTGTTGTAAATTATAACAATGCAAATAAATATGGAATTGTGATTTCAAACTACAATAATGAATATGGATACTTAATGAATTCTAGTG
The DNA here is from genome assembly GCA_024685275.1 of Clostridia bacterium. GTDB lineage: Bacteria > Bacillota > Clostridia > Christensenellales > DTU072 > CAG-1782. The sequence goes on along the minus strand of JAIKVY010000059.1, from coordinate 15,402 downwards.
ATGTTGTTCCAAATTCGTTTGAAAATGGTCAAGTATATTATCTTAAAGATGCAAATAGCACATATTATTATGCAAGATTTTGTACACAACTTGAGTTATTAGATAATGGAAACGCATATATTCATAACAACGCTGGAAATAAGATTTCTTTAGATTTAGCTGAGCCTGGTTATTTTTACAAAGGACAAACCGTAACACTTACATTATCATGGTTAGAATATAAATATCAATATACTACAATTAAAGCAGAACTCGGTGATACAACACAAGTGAGTATTTTAGATGTTCAAGAAAGAAATAGTGAAAATGATATTGTATTTACATTTGAAATGTTATCAACATACAAAAAGATAAATGTATTATACGAAACAATAAAAGATAAAGATGATGGTAACAATATTTTAGTAGTGCCAGTTGAAAAAGAATATACTGGTGAGTCTTTACTTACAATCAATCTGGTTGATGGAACATATGAATATAGTATTTATCAACAATCTAACTTGGTCGATATAATCAAGGATGCTGGAACATATTATGTTTTAGTAAAAATATTGGATGGTACTTTTGTTAAGGGAATATATAGTGAAGAAATAGTAATTAAACCTAAAACATTAAGTGATTTTAGTTTTAATTTTATGTATATAAATAAAGAGTATGATGGTACAAATACAATTGTAATTGATAATGCCGGCGTCAATAGCTTTTCTATTATAGGAAGTGATTCACTTAACGTAAGAGCACAATTTAGTTTTTATGAAGATTCTGAAAGAACACAACAAGGAATAAATGTATCAGATCTATCAGTTGATGATGGATATAATTATTTTGTAAATGTTGAATCAATTGAAGTTTTGAATACAAATTATTATCTACCAGCAGAATATATACCTTATTTGACAGGGCCGATAAATACTATTAAATGTAGAGTTTCACCTAAAAATATTGTTGTTTCTATTTCACAAGCTCAAGAAGTAGGTGATAAATTAGTTATTTATTCAACCTATGAAAGAGATTCTGATGTAGTTATTCCAGGAACATATCAAATTAATCCAAAATGGGTTTTACAAAAATTAGATAACAATTATGAAATTGATGAAGAATGGGCAGCATTATTAGAAAAGACATATGATGTTGGATACTATAAGATTGGAGTGGTTGCCAATGATGTAAGTTATAGTAATTATGTCCTTACAATGGCTAGTGATAATTATTATTTAGTAATAGAACCTAAAATAGTTGATACAGTTTATGTATCAAATGCAAATAATCTTGTATATGATGGTAGTGAAAAGAGTAGTATAGTTCTTTACTTTAAAGATCAAGGAAATAGTTATTCTATTGAATATAAAACATACATAAAATTGTTAGTTGGACAAGAATTTGAGGCTGAAACAATATATTATGAGTTTTCAAATCAAAATACTATTGTTCCAACATTAGATGAAACGGCAAGTGCTTCAAAAAATTATTATTATGAATCTTTAGTATTAAATGCAGGCGACTATTTAATTAAATCTGCAAATCCATATGATGAAACTGGCAACTATGAAATAACTGATGAAGTTATACAATTTACTGTTGAAAAAGCTCAAGGTATTCAATTTAATTATGATTATTACAAACAAAGTGATATTGAAACAAAGATTACAACATCATTGCTATACGATTCAAATGGATTCCCTATAACTGCTAATGATTGTATATATATTGATGATATTTCAAATATCGATTATGGTTATCAATATAGACTAAATAAAATTAGTACTAATGGCGCAGACGTTATGCTTGTTGATAGCTCATACAATGATCATGTTTATACACTAGCAATTAATCCATACAAATATAATGGTGTTATAGCTTTCAAAATAATAGGGACAAATTCAATAAATTATAAAGATACACAAACAGAAACAATCTATTTGCGTGTAAATCCAGATACATTGAATATTAGATTAAAATACTTAGAATATACATACGGGGATGTAATTGATTTAACAACGTTTGTATATGAAAAACAAAATGGAGAAGAGATAGAAGAAGCAAGCATTTTAGGACTAAAGAAGCCTAAAGTTACTTTCTCAACAAGTAAATATGATGTCGGTAGTTATGTCGCTAGTTTCAGTGCAGGATCAAGTTTTGGATATGTATTTAATTGTTCGTCAACTATAACAATAAGTAAAAAGGCTATTACATTAGCTGTTACTGGTAATATAAATCAAGTATATGGTGAAGAAGAATCAACAATTACATATAATATTTACAATTCAATGCAAGAAAGAATTACACAATTGCCTAATGGAAATAACATTGTAATTAATGGACAGTTTACTAGAGAAGAAGGTGTAGATGTAGGCAGCTACGAAATAAATCACAATGAAATTATTTCAACTAATAATACTAACTATGATTTATCATTTGAAGTCGATTATAAATACATTATTCAAAGCAAACAAATCATTTTGAATATAACTAATAATCAATCAAAAGAGTTTGGTGGAATTGATCCAGATAATTATCTCTTAGAGCCTGCGGATGGATATAGTTTTTCATATTTAGATACATATATGTACTTCTATAACAAAGGAATAGTTACAATAGAAAGAGAATTTGGTGAAGATGTAGGGGTATATAGATATTCAGCGACTATTAATAACGATTCAAAAAATAATTATTATGTAATGTCTATAAATATTACAGATTCATTTAGAATAAATAAAACTGTTCCAGAGTTATATGTTACTCAAACTGGATTAATGCAATATGGAGACACAATAGATGAAATAAAATATACTTATTCAGCTACATGCCCAGGTGTATTAGAATTTAGTTTCCCAGCATTTAAACCCCAATATTTTGATTATGATACTAATAGTTTAGTTAATACAATGGTTGATGGAAATGTTTATACATATTCGCAAAATGAAGTAAATGTTCGTTTCACTCCAAATGATTCTAATTATTCAGTAGTTAATCAAGTTATTAATTTTAAAGTTGAAAAGAGAAGTATATCTATAAAAATTTATTACAGAAGTAGCGATGGATTAGCAGATGCTAATAATTACACATTTATATATAGTGGAAGGGCACATGAAACAAGTGAATTTACTTATGAAGTAAGTAATGCAGTTGATAATAATTATAATATAGCCCTTTCAATTACAGGTGAGAATAAAAACGTATCAAATAATGGATTTACAGTAAGAGCAAGTTTAAACGGAGATGATAGTAAGTATATTTGTGAAACACAAGAAGCTAAATGTTATATATTAAAAGGAATGATAACAGTTAAACTAGAAGATATAAGCATAAATGTTGGAGATCGATTGAATCCAAGAATTAACTATATAGGATTTGTTGGAAGTGAAACAGATAGCGTAATAACCAAGAAAGCTACTATTAGTAGTGTTGATACGTCAAAAGCAGGCATTGTTACAATAAGACCTTCTGGAGCAGAAGCAAACAATTACGATTTCACATATGTTGAAGGAACCATAAAAATTATTGCTTCTGAAATAGAAGATAAAAATGGATTAGTATATATATCTGGAATTGATAGTGCAACATATAATATAACAACAAAAGAAATAGAAAAAGACACAACATCATTTAACACGATTGAAAATCTAATCAATGAGGCTAATAAAGCCAACATTATTATTAGACCAGTTGAAAAAATGCTTGAGTATGTAAAAATAGACGCAACAGGTAATTTAGGATCAGAAGAAGAATTAACGTATAGCGTTGTATTTAATTCAAATATTACTGAAAAAGATAAAATATATGCTAGATATGCTGATGGCAGCGTAAAGGCTGTTGAATATACTGTTGAAACAAATGAAGATGGTAAATCAGTTGTTACATTTGATTCAACTGAAGTAGTTGGAGTTGCACTTTATACAGGTAAGACAATAATGGAAATATTACAAACATATATGTATCACTTAATTATAGGTGGTGTAATTTTAATTGCTTTAATTTTTGCAATTACAACTGCTGTGCTTGTAAAGAAAGATAAGAGAGAAAATACTGTAGAATACGCAGTAAGAACAAGATGGAGAAAAAAATAATAACTATTAAAATGTTTGATAAACAAATTAAATAAATATATTATATGTATTTATAAAACAAAAAAGGGATAATATGAAAATTGTAATTATTGGTTGTGATAGAGTTGGAACTGCAGTTTTAGAATTACTTTCTAAGGATGATTCTAAACATGAGATTACAGTTATAGATATTAATCAAGCAAAAGTTGACAATGCAACAAGAAGATTTGATATCAATGGATTCACTGGCGATGGCGTTTTATTTGAGGTCCAAAAAAATGCTGGCGTAGCAAATTCAGATGTTGTAATATGCTGTGCTGATTCAGATGAAGTTAATATTCTTTGTAGTATGGTAGCAAAAGAATTAAAAGCTAAGCATACGGTTATATTAAATAGTAAGGATACATATTCAAGAGAAATTGGTAGTTTTCTTGATAGATATAATATAGATATGGCAGTTTGTCCCAATAAATTGGAAGCTGAAGAAGTTGCAAGAATGATTAAATATCCAGCAGCTTTACAGGTTCAAACATATGCTGAAGGAAGACTTGAATTAATTGATATAACTATAGATGAAGGCAGTAAATTTGTTGGATATACAATTGCTGAAAAACATGGAAAGATGTATCCAGAAATTCAAATTTGTGCAGTTGAAAGAGAAGGCGAAACAATAATTCCTACTGGTGACTTTTTGATAAAAGCAGGAGATAAATTATCAATTGCAAGTACACAAGCAGGGATTATTAAATACTTAAAAAATGAAAAAGAAGAACACTACAGTATAAAGAAACTTGTTATATTGGGCGGTGGTAAGAATACAGAATTCTTTATTGATTCATTAACATCATTTAGTTTATCTAAATTAAAACAAAAAGGTGTGAATCCATTAGGCATTAGAATGACTGTTATAGAGAAAGATTTAGAAAGATGTAATGAACTAGCAGATATGTACCCAAAATTAATTGTAATCAATGGAGAAAGCAATGATTATGAATTAATGAAAAGAGAAGGAAATATTGAATCATCAGATGCTTTTATCGCATTTACTGATAATAATGAAAAGAATATTATTGCAAGTTTATATGCTTTAAATAAAGGCGTAAAAAAAGTTATTACTAGTGTTGATGATTATAGTTTATTTTCAGTAATTGGTGAAATTGAAATAGGTAGTGTTGTTTCTCCAAATATATTAACTGCGACAGAAATTCTAAAATATGTAAAAGGATTAGAAGATGTTGTTGATATAGGAAGTAAATTGAATTCAATTCACAGACTAGGAAACAATGGTGCATATGTATTAGAAATGCAAGTAAATGAAAGTTTTAAATATAAAAATATACCATTAAAAGATTTATACATTCAAAGTGAAACTTTAATTGCTTTGATTATAAGAGGGGATTTAACAATTATTCCAAGAGGTAATGATATTATCATGGATGGGGATAAAGTAATTGTCGTAACTAAATGTGATGGTATAGATGGAATTAATGAGGTATTTAAATAAATAAATGAGCACGATAGCTAAAAATGAATTTGTAAATAAATTAAAGAATCTAAGATACCCATTATTCTTTTTAGGAAGAATTTTGAGAATTGTTTCTGCAATTTTTTTATTTCCTACTATTATTGCAATTATATATAAAGAATACTTTAATATAGCTGCATTTTTGCCAGTAGGTGCTGGGACGTTTATCATAGGTTGGCTCTTATCATTTAAAACCCCAGAAGATGTAAAAATTTCTGTTAAAGCGTCTTATTCTATGGTAGCAATCGTTTGGCTTGTAATGGTTTTATTAATTGCTATTTCATATCAAATAACTGGAGAATATTCTAATTTTGCAGATTGTATTTTTGAATCAGCATCAGGATTTAGTACAACTGGTGCTACAATATTTAGAGATGTAGAAAGTTTATCAAAAAGTGTTAATGCAATGAGATTGTTTTCTCACTGGGTTGGCGGTATGGGAATATTAGTTCTAGTTATAGCTGTTATTCCAAATACTAAGGGTGAATCATCTATTAATATTTTTAAGGCAGAAGTTCCAGGACATCAAGTAGATAAATTTACAAATAAGTTAGCAAAAAGCGCAAAAATCCTTTATATAATTTATTTAGCATTAACCATAATTTTAGCTGTATCATTTATAATTGCTAAAATGCCAATATATGATAGTATTGTTCACGCAATGAGTATAGCTGGAACTGGTGGATTTTCAATAAAAAATGCTAGTATTGCTGCATATCAAAGCACAGCAATTTCCACTATAGCAACAGTTGGAATGTATGTATTTGGTATAAATCTTTATTGTGTATATCTTATATGTATAGGTAAAGTTTTAAATGTACTATTTAGTGAAGAATTAAGAGTGTATATTACTATTTGTGTAGTTACCATGCTAACAATAGCCACAACATTATATACTCGTGGATTATATTCAACATTTGGATCAGCTTTACTTGATTCATCATTTGAAACAGCAGCGTTTATTTCAACGACTGGAATGGGTATAGCAGATTATCAAAGCTGGCCAGTGTTCTGTCAAGCAATATTGTTTTTATTGATGTTAACTGGTGGATGCTCTGGATCAACTGCCGGTGGATTAAAACTATCAAGAATTATAATAGCATCAAAATATGCATGGAGAGAAATATTAACTTTATCTAAACCTAATAGAGTTAGAGTTGTTAAATTAGAAAATAAACCACTTGATAATAAAGTTGTTAACGGAACAATGTCATATATAGTTTTCTATGCAGGTATTGTTATTGTTGGTTTTATCTTAGTATCAATAATTGAAACAATAGCAAATACGCCAAAACAGGGATTTTTAGAAAACTTCACAATAATTGTATCTTGCATGAGTAACGTAGGGCCTCACTTTGGAACAGTTGATAGTGGATTATGTACTGACTATTCAATAATATCAAAAATATTACTATCTTTAATAATGATAGCTGGACGTCTAGAAATATTACCAATGGTTTATTTGTTTACACCTAGAAATGTATAGTTTATATATATAAGGTATAGACATTTGAAGTTCTGTATTGAAGTGGAGTAATTCCAAATTTCTTTTTAAATAATCTATTAAAATAAGCAGCATCATTGTATCCAACTGATAAAGCAATACTCACAACGGTATAAGAAGTTTCTTTTAGTAGTTTGCATGCAACTTCTAACCGTTTTTGAATAACGTAATCATAGGGACTAATTTGATAACATTCAAAAAATAAGCCTGAAAAATAACTCGATGATATGCCACATAATTTAGCTAATTTGCTTAATGTAATGTTTGATTTTACATTTTCCTCAATGTACTTAATAGCAGGTTTTAGAATATCATATTTTTTATCTTTTTCGCTAAAAACTTCATATAAAATATCACTTGCCTTATTTAATGGTTTTCCATCGTTATCAACCTCAAAAATGGCAATTTTTTTGTTTTGTGATATTAATTTTTTAACTTTTTCTAAATCAACTAATTCAATTTTTCTCATTTTTACAATTTTTGTGTTTTGATTAATAATAAGATAGTAATATAAAATAGTAATATTGTCTAGTGTTTTTATATGACGTAACATTATATAATTTAATAGGTGCTATTTATGGTGCCGGAGAAAACAATTTAAAGGAGAAATTTTCAATGAGAAAAGCATTTATTTGTCCAACAAAGTATGTTCAAGGTGAAGATGAATTATTGAACCTTGGTTATTTCGTAAAGACCTTTGGTAAAAAGGCTTTATTGATCGGTGACCCATTTGCATTAGGTCTAGTTAAGGATAAATTAGACAAAACAGCTGCTGACTACAAAGTAGAATTTGTAAGAGCTGATGCATTTAAGGGTGAATGCTCACGTAGAGTAGTTAAAGAATTACAAGAAATCGCAAAGAAGGAAAAATGCGCTTGTACAATTGGTTTAGGTGGTGGAAAAGCTATCGATACAGCTAAATGCGTTGCTGCAGGAAATAATTTAATTATTTGCCCAACAATTGCTGCTACAGATGCTCCAACAAGCCACAGTGCTGTTTTATACACAGATGATCATGAATTTGATGATTATGCATATTTCAGACAAAATCCAAGCGTAGTTTTAATCGACTTAACAGTTATTGCTAACGCTCCAGCTCGTTTCTTAGTTTCTGGTATGGGTGATGCTTTAAGTACATATTTTGAAGCAAGAGCTAATGAAAGATCTTTCTCAAATGTTAACGCTGGTTTACCATGCGGTGCAAACAGAGCTAAAAAGACATTATTAGCATATCCAACATTCACAGCACAAACATTAGCATATCAATGCTATCAAAATCTTTTAACAGATGGTGCCAAAGCTAAAGCTGCATGTGAAAACAAATCAGTAACACAAGCTCTTGAAAAAATTGTTGAAACAAACATTTTATTATCAGGTTTAGGATTTGAAAGTGGTGGTTTAGCAGGAGCTCACGCTATGCATGATGGTTTAACAGTTGTTCATGAAATTCACGCTTGCAAATTCCATGGTGAAATTGTTGCATTCGGAACAATTTGCCAATTAGTTCTTGAAAATTCTCCAGAAGAAGAATTATATGAAGTTCTTGATTTCTGTATTGAAGTTGGTTTACCAGTTTGCTTAAAAGATTTAATGACAGACAAAGATGGTAAAGTATTAAGAGATTCTTTAACAGAAGAAGAATACAGAGCAGTTGCTGAAAAAACCTGTATCCCAGATGAATCAATTCATAATATGCCATTTGATGGAACAGAAAATATGGTTGAAAAAGTTATTGCTTGTATTAAAACTGCTGATAAGATTGGCCGTGCATACAAATATGGTGAATAATCTATCGTAATTAAACTCTAAAAACTTATCTTAGCATTGGTTAAAAAACCTTTGCTAAGATATTTTAATAAATCCACAAAACAGGAGGAAAACAATGAAAAAGATAATGAATACGCCAGAGACATTCGTGTATGATATGTGTCATGGTTTAGCTTTAGCTCATCCTGAGCTCGAATTTGTAGAAAAGTTCAAAATTGTTAAGAAAAAAGAAATTAATCCTAATAAGGTTTCATTAATTTCTGGTGGCGGATCAGGACATGAACCAGCTCACGCAGGCTTCGTTGGAAAAGGAATGCTTGATTGTGCAGTTTGTGGTGATGTATTTGCTTCTCCTTCTCAAGTTCAAATATATAATGCTATTAAATCAGTTGCTACAGAAAAAGGTGTTTTACTCATAGTAAAGAATTATTCTGGTGACTGTATGAACTTTAATGGTGCTATGGCAGATGTAATTGAAGATGAAGGCGTAAAAGTTGATGCTGTATATGTAAACGACGATATTGCTGTTAAAGATTCTCTTTATACAGTTGGTAGAAGAGGTGTTGCTGGAACAGTATTTGTTCATAAATGTGCTGGTGCAGCTGCAGAACAAGGAAAAGATTTAGCAGAAGTTAAGAGAGTTGCTCAAAAAGTTATTGATAACGTAAGAAGCTTTGGTTTTGCATTCACTTCTTGTACACCTCCAGCAAAGGGAACTCCAATTTTTGAAATCAGTGATGAAGATATGGAATTCGGTGTTGGTATCCATGGTGAACCAGGAAGAAAGAGAGAAAAAGTTCAATCTTCAGATGTTTTAGCTGAAAGAATTGTTAAAGATTTAGTTGAAGATGTTAAAGTTGCAAAGGGCGACAAAGTTGCATTATTAATTAACGGATTTGGTGCTACACCACTTTCTGAATTATATTTATTCAACTATAGCGTTTCTAAAGAATTAGATAAATTAGGAATTGGAATTCATAAAACAGTTGTTGGAAACTTCATGACATCTCTTGATATGGCTGGAGCAAGTGTTTCTATCTTAAAACTCGATGATGAAACATGTGGATTAATCGATTATCCAGTGTCAACACCAGCTTTAACATGGGGCGCAGCTATGGGAGAACAAGCAGAAGCAGCAGTTGAAGCAATGAACGCAATTGCAAAAGCTTTAGGCGTAACTCCAGCAGCAACCGGATCATCTGCAAAAGCTAAAAAGGCAGCAGCAGCTAAAGTTGAAGAAGCAGCAGTATATGAAGTTAAGGGAACACCAAAGATTGGCGAAACAATTAACACAGCAGCTTTTGTTAAAGTAGTTGAAAAAATGGCTGATGTAATTATTGAAAACGAAGTTCCATTCTGCGATGCTGATAAGATGGGTGACGGAGACTTTGGTATGAGTATTGCTAAAGGTTTCAAACAATTAAAAGTTGATTGGGCAACAAGAAAGAAAGGAAACGTTGGTGAATTCTTAGTAAGTTGTTCAGAAATCATTAAAGAATATTGTGGTGGTGCTTCTGGTCCAATCTGGGGTTCTGCATTTAAATATGCTGGAAAATCAGTTCTCGGAAAAGAAGAAGTTTCATTACAAGATATTGCTGATTTATTCCAAGCTGCTAATACTGGAGTATATGAAACAGGTAAGAGAAGCTTTGGTAGAGGAGCAGTTGTTGGTGATAAGACATTAGTTGATGCATTAAAACCATGTGCTGATGCTTTAACAGAAGCAGCTAAGGCTGGAAAATCTTTAAATGAAGGTTTAGATTTAGGAGCTAAAGCAGCTGTAGCTGGAGCTAATGAAACAGCAAAAGTATCTGCTAAGATGGGAAGAGCTGGAACAGTTGGTGAAAGATCAATTGGATATCCAGATGCTGGTGCATATGGCTTAGGCGTAATATTCACAGAATTAGCAAAGTATATCAAGGATTTTAAATAATAAGGCCTGAACCTAATATTTATTTATTCTAGTTGGGGAGCTAAATTTTAGCTCCCTTTTTTATTTTATGTTATAAAAAAAATGGCTAACTAAATAGCTAGCCAACATAATAATTGTTATTAATAAATGTTAGAATTAATAATTTTCTTTTCTAACTTCGAAATAGCTTTGAGGATGATTGCAAACTGGGCAAACTTCAGGTGCTTCTTTACCAATTACTAAATGTCCGCAGTTTCTACATTCCCACATTTTTTCTTCACTTTTTGCAAATACAGCTTGCATTTCAACGTTATTAAGAAGTTTTCTATATCTTTCTTCATGTGCTTTTTCAATAGCAGCAACAGCTCTGAATTTAAAAGCAATACTCTTGAATCCTTCTTCTTCTGCTTCTTTAGCGAATGTTTCATACATGTCTGTCCATTCATAATTTTCGCCTGCTGCAGCAGCTGCTAAATTTTCAGCTGTTGTTCCGATTCCTTCTAATAACTTAAACCACATTTTAGCGTGTTCTTTTTCGTTATCAGCGGTTTTTAAGAATATCTCAGCAATTTGTTCATATCCTTCTTTTTTAGCAACAGAAGCGAAATAAGTGTATTTATTTCTAGCTTGTGATTCACCAGCAAAAGCTGTTTGTAAATTTTTTTCAGTTTTTGTTCCTTTTAATTCCATATAATCCTCCTAATTTAAGTAAATAAAACTATTAATATGTTAAATTGTAATCCCTAAAATGTCAATATTTAAGATTTTTGTGAGAGCAATATAATACTATCTAGATTAAGTGATTTTTACATAAAACGAAATAAAGAAACAAAAACATTAATCACTATTTAAAAATATTAAAAAAGTATTTAAAATAATAGTATAAAGAAAATTGGAGTTTCATATGGAAAATAATGGAAATGTAAAAGCAACAAAACTAGGTGCTAGGATTTGGACATCTGCGATTATATTTGGCTTCGTAGGGCAAATTGCTTGGGTTGTAGAAAATATGTATTTTGCAACATTTGCCCAAGATGTATTTGCAAATTCTGGAAGAATGGATATGTCATATTTGGTTACTACGCTGATGGTATGGCTATCAGCTATAACTGCAACAGTAACTACTATTTTTGCAGGAGGATGGTGTGATAAACTTGGTAAAAGAAAGCCATTTGTAGCAATCGGATATATCTTTTGGGGAATAACTATAATGCTTTTTGCATTTATTCCAATGAAAGCAGAACAATCTAAAATAGCTGGTATTGCTGCAATGCTAATTATTTTTGACTGTATTATGACTTTCGCTGGTTCAACAGCAAATGATGCGGCATTTAATACTTGGGTAGCAGATGTTACAGACACTACCAACAGAGGACGAATGAATACTGTTTTAGCACTTCTCCCTGTTTTTGCAACCATAGTAGTTTTTGTCGGTTTAGGACAATTATATAATTCACAAAATGAATCAAATATAGTTTTCTTCTTAGTTTTAGGCGCAATTCCAATTGTTGCTGGTATTCTAGCATTTTTCTTAATGAAAGATAGTAAAAATATACTTAAAAATACCAATCCAAATTTCTTAAAAGACGTATTCTATGGGTTTAATGGAAAGGTAATAAAAGATAATAAAATGTTATATGTTTGTTTAACTACATCAGCATTACTAGGTATATCACAACAAACATTTTTCTCATACTTAATTAATTTTGTACAAAATACAGTTGGTTTAGGAGATAACTATGTAATACCATTAGCTGTAGTCATTTTAGGCGCTGCATTGCTTACTGGTGTAATAGGATTTTTAGGGGATAAATTTGGTAGAAAACACCTTTATATGCCACTGTTATGTGTTGTAATTATTTCAACTCTTATTATGTATTTAATTAAATTCATGCCACAAAATATTTGGGTACCACTTTTGTATGTTGTAGGAATTCTAATGCTTGGTAGCATTTTAGGTCTTGGTGGATTACTTATGTCAAGTTTCCAAGATTATATTCCAAAGGGATATGAAGGAAGATTTCAAGGAGTTAGAATGTTGTTTACTGTTCTAATTCCAATGGTTATTGGTCCACTTGTAACTTTGATTTTAGGATTAAATACAGTTGATACTTCAAGCGCCACATTTAATCCTCCATTTAGCATGTTTTTAGCTGCTAGTATTATCGCTGTTCTTGCTATTTTACCAGGCATATTTGTTAGAAAGGATTCTGAAAGATTGAGAAATCAACTAATTTCAGAACTTAATAATACAAACGAATAAAATGCTTGTATTTGTGGGTATTTTAACGTAGTTAAAAATTGACTCAAATAGTGATATAAACTATAATTATAAAGAAAATAATCAAACAAAAGGAAGGTTTAATATGGGATTATTTAATATTTTAAAATTAATTGAATGTAAAGAAATGTCAAGCAATTTGATTGTTTGGAAATATCCTGTTGATAACAAAGAAGTTAATAAAGGATCAAAGGTAACAGTAAGAGAAGGACAAGCTTGTATATTCTGTACTAAAGGACAAATGGCAGATGTATTTTTACCAGGATTTTATACTTTAGATACTGATAATATTCCTCTTATTACAAAGATTCTTTCTTGGAAATATGGTTTTGAAAAGCCTTTTAAAACAGATATTTATTTTGTAAATACAACACAATTTACTAATATGAAATGGGGAACATCTAATCCAATTATTATTAGAGATAAAGATTTTGGCAGTGTAAGATTAAAGGCATTTGGAACATATGCGTTTAGAGTAAAAGACCCATATATTTTCATGAAAGAATTATCTGGTACGTTATCAGTTTACACAACAGCTAACATTATGGAATGGCTCAGAAGTACGCTTATAACATATATTACAGATATTATTGGCGAAGCAAAAGTTCCGGTTCTAGATATGGCTTCAAATCAATTAGAATTTGGCAATATCGTTAAAGATAAATTAAAAGAATATGGAAAACAAATTGGTATCGAAATATCCGCATTTAATTTTGAAAACTTCTCATTACCAGATGAAGTTCAAAAAGCTCTTGATCAAAGTGCTTCATTGGGCGTATTGGGAAGAAATATGGATGTTTATACTAGAAAAGCTCAAGCTGATGCAATGGTAGAAGCAGCAAAAAATCCAGGAACAGCCGGACAAGGCATGGGAATGGGTATGGGAATGGGCATGGGTATGTTCATGGCCAACCAATTTAATAATATGGGACAACAACAAAATGAAGTTAAAATTGTTTGTCCAGGTTGCGGAAATCATATTAAAGCTGATGCTAAATTCTGTCCAGAATGTGGCAAAGCAATAATAAGACAATGTCCTAAGTGCGCAACAACAGTTACACCTGGCACAAAGTTTTGTCCTAATTGTGGAGAAAAACTTTAATGGCAGATATTAAAGATATTGTTAATCCAGAAGCTTCTGAAGCAGAGGTTAAAGATAAGGAATCAGGAATTGATTCTAATATTGGCGTAAAGATTAAAAAATGCCCAAGTTGTGGAGCAAATATGCATTATGATCCATCACAAATGGCTCTTGTATGCGATTATTGTTCAACAGTTACTCCAGTTGATTTCTCTCATGGCAGCAGTGAAATTGCGTTTAGTAAATTACTTGATAAAGAGGCAAATAGTTGGGCTAGCGAAACTAGAGTGTATAAATGCTCTAACTGTGGCGCTTCTAGTATTATGCCACGTAGAAGAATAAGTGATTCTTGCCCATTCTGTGGAACAGCAAATATTTCTGAAACAGATGATATTCCTGGATTAAAACCTAATGCAGTTATTCCATTTGAATTAACAAAAGATCAGGCTCTTGGTTGTTTTTACAAATGGACAAAAAAGAAATTATTATCACCTGGTAAATATAAAAAGCATTTGAGAGCAGAAGATGTTTCAGGAAACTATATTCCTGCATTTACGTTTGATACAAACACATATACTTCTTATTATGGAAGGCTTGGTGAATACTACTATGTAACTGTAAAGGATAGTCAAGGAAACACACATTCAGAAAGAAGAGTTAGATATAAAAATATTAGCGGAAATCATTCACAAAGTTTTGATGACTTATTAGTTCAAGCTACAGAAGGTATGGCTAATAGCATGGTTTCAAAAATTGAACCATTTAATACAAATGCATCAAGAGAATATAATGAAGATTTCATATTAGGATATACTGCAACAATGTATACAAAAGAAGGAACTACTTGTTGGACAGAAGCAAAAAAGAGAATGGAATCGATGGTTCAAAGTGCAATTTTGAGTAAATATACATATGATTTTGTTGATTCATTCCATATGGATATGCATTGTTCTAATACAACTTATAAATATGTGCTTTTGCCAGTTTACATAGTGCATACAAGATATAAAAATAAGTTATATAATTTCTTCGTAAATGGGGAAACAGGAAGAATTACTGGAAAGACGCCAAAATCTGCTGTTAGAGTATCACTATTGGTATTAGGTATTATGGCAGTAGTTGCGGCAATTGTATTAATAGGATATTTTTTAGGAGGACAATAATATGTGGTATTACTATTTAATTGGTGCTCTAGCATTGATAGCTATTGTATTTGGGATAATAGCAATTGTTTTTGCTGTAAAAAACAAGAAAAAGAAAGAAGAAATTGATGCTATAAATTCTGA
>JAIKVY010000047.1 GCA_024685275.1 Clostridia bacterium | reverse complement strand
ATGGTGGAACTGGTAGACACGCAAGACTTAGAATCTTGTGAGGCGACTCGTGCAGGTTCGATTCCTGTTATCCGCACCAAAACTGTCGCATAACAATCATTAAATATTCATAAAAACGTTAATTTAACGCACAAAACACATATTTTGCATAAAAAACTTGTCGCAATTTAGAGACTAATGTATAATTCAGTCATGAAAGAAACAGTTATTAAGACAAGCGAAATTATAAAATCGACCCTTAATATATTAGGAATATCTGCTGATGCATTTGCTTTTTCGATTGGCAAAGATAGAGCCACTGTCTATCGCTATATGTCAGGTGAAACTAATGTTCCTGTTGACGTTTTGACAAAATTACTTGATTTAGCATATTACCATGGAGTTGATATTACTAAAATTTTAAATATTGCTGATGAGGGTGAATATTATTATCATGCAACTGCGTCTGAAATAAAGTTCCCTATCAATGTTCATATTAATGATGGCGAGAGTAGAGATTTTGGATATGGATTTTATTTAGGCGAAAATCTTCGACAATCATCTACTTGGGGTAAACTAGGGTCATCAACAATTATTTATAGATTTAAAAGAGATAAATTTAAAGAATTGTCTATATTAGACTTCAATAAAATGAAATCGATTGATTGGTTAAATTATGTTGCAATTAATCGTAAAAAAATCGAATATCAATATTTTCCAAAATTATTCGAAAAATATTTTAAGCTTGAACGTAATATAGATCTAATTATTGGAAAGATTGCGGATTCATTTTCTTATGAAGTGTTAGAACTCCTTTATAAGAATAAAATCGACATTGATCAAGCTGAATACGCTACTAAAATTATGGCGTTAGGCAATCAACTATGTTTAAAAAATGAATTATTTGGCGTCAGTCTCATTCCTGACGAAGTTATTAGATATGATAATATCCTAAGCGAATATTTCTTACATTATTCTGAACTTATTCAAGAAAGAGAAAACAATAATATTGAGCTAATTATAAACAGAACACCAAATAAAAAAAGATTGTTTTCTAACTATATTAAGGGAAATGAATAAAGAATTAACGATTGAATATTTATATGATGTATTTTCTTACGCGAGCAAGAAACAAAAAGATTTTTCTTGTTTATTTAATGTTCTATTAAAAAATAATGATTTTCTTCAAATGATTGAAAATAAGCCATTTGATATCACTAGGATTTTAATGGTTATTGATACCGCTAAAAGAAGTGATGTTGTTTGGAGCATTAATAAAATTAGATATTTATCGTTTTTGATAAGCGAGTTTATTAGTCGCGCCAATGTTAACAAAAAGTTATTAGCCCGATATATTTACCCTGATGATGTGTTTACTAATTTTAATTATTATCATTCGCAAGATATAAATAATGTTATTTTCTATCTCTTTATTAAACATAATGAGAGATTTAAACTGCGTAAATTGAGTGATAAAACATTTTTAGATGCCAAGGATTTATCTAAGCCTTTTATCAAATTATTTCCATTTAAAAGGTTTGATTTTTTAAACCTGATATTTGACAAAAAAATATCGAAACAATTATTTTGCTTAGAAGAAGAAATACTACTCTACTCTGATGAAATTAATGAATTATTAGAAGATGATTATTTCATTCAAAGATATTGCGTTGGCAATAAAATATATTGCTTCACAAATAAACAACCAAAATATATTAATAAATACGCAATTTATTATTTTGTTATAAAAGAAGATGGGCTTTCTCTTATAACCCCAAGTGGCATAACACATAAATTTTGGTTTTCTGATTAAAAATATAATAAACAGAGGATAAGCATAAATGAGCATATTTACAAAAGCAAGCGGCAATTCATATTGGAGAGGATATCATTACTATAAAGATAATAGAATAAAAGATATCAAAAAGATTAGTGAGGATTTTTTTACTACGACCGTAATGGGGACTAAAGAATATAACGTTATAATAGATTTATCGCATCCTCTGAAATCAACTTGCACTTGTCCCTTTGTTGAAGGAAACCATAAAATATGCAAGCATATGGTTGCTTTAGGGTTTGCGGTTTCTAAAGAAGATTTAAAAGAAGCAGAAAAAATAGAGAAAGCGTATTTTGAAGAGCAAAAAGATAGAGAAACTAGATATCAAGAATAGATAAATAACATTTGTTATCAAAAGATAAATGAACAGCAATAATTATCAACATATAACCCATGAATCAATAAACCATTTATAGATAATAATTCTTCTATATTAATATTAGGATCTTTTCCTAGTGTTAAATCTAGAGAAGAAGAATTTTATTATGCATAAAATATACAATAAGCTAGAAGAAAAAGCGAATTATTGGAAAAACCGACTTTTTGGTATAAAAATATATTGGAAAAACCGATATTTTTGTATAAAATATTATTGGAAAAACCGATTATGTGGAGAATTAAACTATGTTTAAAAGAAAAATACAAATTGATTTAGAAAACTATTATAAAAATACAAATGAACAAAAAATATTAATAGTCTATGGGGCTAGACAAGTAGGAAAGAGTTTTATTATCAGAAATACAGCAAAATCATTTTTCAAGAATTATGCTGAAATAGATTTAAAAGATGACTATGAGACAAATAAATTGTTTTCAAATGTCCAAACAACAAAAGATTTTTATACATTAGTAAGTTCTCTTTTTGGCGGTCTTAATAATAGCGACGACACAATTATTTTTCTTGATGAGATTCAGTTTTATCCACATCTTATGACCCTACTCAAACCTCTTGCTAAAGAGAGAAAATATCGCTATATCGTAAGTGGCTCTTTATTAGGTATCACCTTAAGACATTCTTTTATTCCAATGGGATCTATAACTGAAAAAAGAATGTTCCCAATGGATTTTGAAGAATTTTTATGGGCCAATAATTATGGAGAAAGTGCTATTGAGGAATTGAAGGATTGTTTTCTTAATCTAAAGGAAGTTAATCAAAGTGTTCATGAATACGTCTTAAGATTATTTCAAGATTATCTTTTAAGTGGTGGGCTACCTGATGCAGTTAATGAATATATTATTAATCAAAATGTTTCCAAGATGAGACAAGTACAAAACGAGATTTATACTTATTATAAAGATGATTGTTCTAAGTATGATGAAGAGCATAATCTCAAAATTAAAAGAATATTTGATTTGATACCATCTAATATGGCGAATAAAGTAAAACGTATACAGTTTAAAAGTATCGAAGGAAAAGATGATTCTAACTTAGATAAATACGAAGATGAATTTGATTATTTGTTTGATTCAGGAATATCTCTTCCTTCTAGAGCGGTATCAAATCCTGTTTTCCCATTAGTGCAAAGCAAAAGCAAAAATTTAATTAAGGCATACTTTAATGATGTTGGTTTGTTAACTGATATCTTATATAGAAATAATGTGTTTGCGGTATTGAATAAAGATAGCGGAATTAATTTAGGTTCAGTATATGAAACCGCTGCCGCAATGGAATTAATAGCACACGGGCACGAATTATATTATTTCGATAGCAAAAAAGTTGGAGAAGTTGACTTCTTAATTAATGATTATGATAGCTTATCTATTGTGCCTATTGAGATAAAATCAGGCAATGATCAAACTAACTTTAGAGCAATACCAAAATTAGTGGATCCAAACGGCAATTATAAACTTGCGTATGGTTATATATTTGGAAATAAAAATATAGTTAAAAAAGATGGAAATCTCATCACACTTCCCATTTATATGATTATGTTTTTATAATCAATGGAGAGACTAAGTTCACATGAGGACAATACCCAGTTCCCGAATGAATATCGACCAAAAGATAATCCCGGATATCACACTAAAATTAAGAAGGATAATGAATAAACCTTCTTATTTTTTTTATTTATAGATGAAGAAATATATGCAATTCCAATTGGAGCAATATAGTAAAAAATACCAAGAGGGAAAATCATTAATTCTTCTTGGCATTTTTATAATATTGTTCTAATTCATTATCTTCTAGATAACGATACTTAATTCCTTTAGCGAATTGATATTTATGATTTAAGACATCTCTAATGGAGTGGGGATCAGTCTTATTAGTCTCACTTGCTTTTTTAATCGATGAATAGATTTCAATTATTTCTCCTGAACCACTTAGCTTCGCTATTGGAATATTTTTTCTATCATTCTTTTTTATTACTAGTGGGGGGATTTGTTCTGGAATTTCATTAGCAGGGTATCTCCTCCACATATAGTTAAATGCAGTGAGAGAATCTCCTCTAATGCATTTATCAATAGTGCGCGGATGAGCGTGTCTAGTGCGACACGCACTTCTAGCGGAATCATATATTCTAAATAATGAACCGTCCAATCGATAGGCGACTACTTTAGTTTTACTTTTGTTATTAATTTTAGACATATTGCTTGATATCAATATAAACCCCTCGCCTATAGGTGATATATATGTGTGACGCACAGATTTTGAAGAAACAAAATCCTTATTTTCTCTCTTGACAGGTGTTAGAAAAACCAAAACAAAAATTAGATTGGACAAAGTAATAAAACTTGTCCAACAATAAAAAAACTTTATCATTATCTATGATAATGATAGTTAGCACTCCGCACGCGCGAGTGCTTGAAAGAAGAAGAAGAAGAAGATATCCTATTAATTGATTGGATATAAAAGCGTTTAGATAATTCCTTGTTTCAGAATTAGACAAACGTCAAAATAGCCAATCAAAAAACACATTGGGTGGGTATAACAAGAATCTAAGTGCACATGACTCTTATTTATAGTCTCCTAATGTAGTAGTGATTTTGTGTTTTGTTAATTGGCCGGGACAAGCCAATAAACAAACTAAATAAAACCACTACAAACAATTAATGGATTAACTTGTTCTTTTAGTGTAGGGAATATTGGAACCTAAAACGATAGGACAAATGTTAATCAAAATTTAATTGTTCATAAACTAGTCAATGATAATGACTATATTTCAAGAAAGGAGACAAATTTATGAACAAATTATT
>JAIKVY010000028.1 GCA_024685275.1 Clostridia bacterium | reverse complement strand
ACTAAAACAACTTTAACATCATCGTTATTATTAAAGTTATTACATATTTCAATTCGTTTATCCGCATCCACTTGTCCATGAATAAAATATGTTTGAATATTGTTTTCAGCTAGCAATTTCTTTAAATGATCCAAAACTTTAACAAAAGAAGAGAATACAACAATTTTTCTATTATTTGATGTGATTTCTTTAATGGTATCAACAGCAAGTGATAACTTAGCACTAACATTTGTGTATTGTTCGATAAATGTAGATGGGTCAATACAAATTTCTCTTAATCTAGTAAGGATTGATAAAATATTAACTGGATTATTTAATATTTTTTCATTTTCATTAATTTTCTCCCTAGCTTTATTTAAGTATGCCAAATAAATCTTTCTTTGATCTTGTTCCATAGTAACTTTAACTATTGTTTCAGTTTTAGGTGGAAGAGATTTTAATACATCTTCTTTTACACGTCTTAAGATAAATGGTTTAACTTTAAATGCTAATTCTTCGTTATTTGCTTCAAGTAATTCTTTGTCAGTAGATTCAAATCTATCTCTAAAAGCTTTGTATGAACCTAAAAAGTTTGGCATCAAAAAGTCAAAAATAGACCATAAATCCGCTAAAGAATTTTCAATAGGGGTTCCTGTTAATACGAATCTATGTTGAGATTTTAGTTTTCTAACAGCCATGCTTTTCTTAGCTAAAGCATTTTTAATGTATTGTCCTTCATCTAAAATAACAGCACCGTATTCTATATTTTCATGTGTTTCAATATCACTTCTAAGGCTATCGTATGAAGAAATATATATTACTTTTTTATTTTTTTCGATGTTGTTAATTATTTCTATTCTAATATCTTTATTTCCATCAATTACTTTAAAATGTAGATTAGGTGTAAATTTTTTAATTTCTTCACCCCAGTTATATATGAGTGATTTTGGTGTAACAATTAATATTGGTAGATTAGTATCTAATATATCTAAATACATTAATGTTTCAAATGTTTTACCAAGTCCCATATCATCAGCTAAAATGCCAGATAAATGGTTATTTGATAAAGTATACAACCATTTTACAGCTGAAATTTGATACGTTCTAGCAAGTGATTTATGTCTATTAATAGCTTCTGGTAATTCACATTTTTCAAATTCAGTTACATTTTTAATAGCATTTATGCACATTTCATCTAGTTTAACGCCATTGTTAAGATCTTTTGTGAATTTGTATAGGTCATAAAATGGAATCTTATCAGCATATAAAGATGAATTCCTTATTTTATACAAATCCATCATTTTATTAAACTTTTCAACTTCATCATTTTTAAATGAAATAAACTGATTTTTCAAAATATAGTATTGTTTCTTTTGTCTATATGCATTGTAAATTGCTAATAATTCATCATTAGAATAAATATTCGAATCTATCGTTAAAGCAAGATAATCTTCCTTTTTAGAAAAACTTGCTCTAGCAAATCCAGTATTTTGAGTTATTGTTAAATTTTTGATATCTTCACTTAAGTAAATAGAAGCATATTTTTTGATGTTTGATAGGTCTGAATTAATAAAATTCAAAAATCTATCTTCTTCATTAATGGAATCCCTTTCTTTGACATTTAGGTTATATAATTCATTAGTATATGCTGAATACATCGCCCTAAACAATGAATCATTTTTAGCTTCGTTTACAGTAATTTCTTTGCCGTTTAAAAAATATTTTGTTTCAAGATGTAAAGATTGTTTATTAAGTAAATCTACATATAAACAAATCTCGTATTTTTTATCAACATCCATTGATAAATAATCAGTAGGGGATAAACTAAAAATATCACTTAAAAACTTATCTTTTATATATTCAAAACTTTCGATTCCATTGTTAAATAAGAATAAATATAGTAGTAATGAATTCTCAGAAGGGAATAAGTATAGATATAGTTTTTTATCTTTGAAGATATATAATTCATTAGCATGATAACAATAAATCATATTCTTATCGATTTCTGGGGATACATCAATTGTTTCGTTTTCGTTTAAATAAGTAAAGCCATCAAGGATTTCATATCTACTAGAACCACCTGCAAAAGTAACAGGGACATCTCTAAGTAGATGTAATAAATATCCCATTTCAGAAAAGTGTGGATATGTTGAATCACTTTTATCAAAAGAAAATATTAGACTGTCAGTGTGTGAAAAAAACATCGAAGAAGCAGCAATAATCTTGTTATATGGTTCACTAAATGTATCAAATGTTAAATTAATAGTATCGTCTTTTTGTAATTTATATTGTTCATGTTTAAAAAATGTATTGCAAAAATTTCCAATATTGGTAATTCTATATAATCTTCCATCTTTGTTAACTTTGTATGAAATTGAAATAAATTTTTCAGTTAAAGTGATGCTAATATCTAGTGATAATTGCTTTTTAAATACTTTGGCATCTATTTTATTAAATGGTAATTCATTGAATAAATTAAGCAATTTTGCCTTTTCATATTCACTGAGGTTTGTTCCTTTGTTAGAGTTTGTATTTATACCAGTAAATAATTTTTTTTCAACATATAAGTAAAGAGCAAGTGGAGCAATATCTTTTTCGAAAATCTCATCTTCTTTACAAGGGAATTGTATATGTAGCATTTTAGGTAATTCTGTAACATATGATTTTGATTTAAGATATGCAAAAAAATTGGTAGAATTTTCTTCCGCAATCTTTGAATAAGCAATAGTGTAATTATTGTTTTTTAATGCTTTATATGTTTCACTACAATTATTAATAACGTATTCTTTTAACTTTTCAATTGTTTCTAATGTCATATATCCTCTTAAAAGTGATAGACTATAATACACGATTTTTGAACGAAAATCAACTAAAATGAAACAAAAACACAATTTTTATCAAAAATTAAACTATAAAAAATTGAGATTAGATTAAATTATCCATTAGATTAATAGTCATTTTTCTTTTGAGGGAGTAATCTGAAAACACCTCTTTTTTTCCAAAATTCAATAGGGGATGCAAGATTAGTTTTATCAAATGTTTTTCCATGAGTTGGGGCTATTTCTTTTATGTTTTCATTACTTAAAATTTCTTCCCAACTTCTAACCATGTCGAATTTATTATATATCCAATATGGAGCATATCTGTATGATTGTGGACCAGTAGAACATATATCACCACAAATAAGAGTATTATCAACCAAAACTTGTAAATCATATTTAGTATGTCCACTTAAAAATAAGAATTCTATGCCATATTGTTTGAATGGTTGAGTAGTTGGATCAATATAGTTATCAGTTCTAACGGTATTAAATGTGTTGTATTTTTCAAAGAATATTAGTGTTTTTGAAATCATTAATCTAATAAAATCAGTAACAAAAGTGTTGTAATTGTTTTTTCCTGATTGAAGTCTTAGAGTGTCTTCTGTTCGGTATATAATAGGGCACTCACGTTCATGTAAAAAATCTCTTAATGTCCCAGCATTATGGGCATGAATATGAGTTAAAACGACATATTTAATTTGTGGAATAACAACGCCACATTCATTAATTTTTGTGGTAAATTCGTTATAGTTAAAGCCATAATCGCCATCAACTAAAATATATTCGCTTTCTTTGTATTCAATTAAATAAGCATTTGAATATTTGTTCTTTATTGTTATTATTCTAGACACATTAACCTCATTTATATTGTATCACTTTTTTAGAAAATTTAATCTACATATAACACTATTTTGTGCTCTGGTAAAGATTTTGCTAATTTTTCAATTTCATTTTGTATATAGCTACTGATAATTAGTTTTTGTTCATCATACTCAATATTTGGATCATATTCATATGGCTTACCAACTAAGACTTTATTTAAATCTTGGCAGCAATATACAGGGAAGAATTTCACTTTTTTACCAGTTTCGTTGTATAAATTGAGTGCAGATTTTGTAAAACCATAGTTTATTTGATATAAATAATCATTAACTTTTGGTTCTGTTCTTTCAGCAAAAACAACTTGAATAAGTCCTTCTTTAAAAGTTTCTACACTTTTTTTCATCGTTATACTTTCAACTTTTTCATCTTTGTGATATGCAGGAATTGGAAGTATTGATTTAAAAAATGAAGTAATAATGGGAGTAGCGCAAAATGCTAAAAATCTTAATAGGTATTTAGGTTTTAAGTTATATACAACCCTATTTCTTAGATGTTTGTAGCATGCTTTGAAATTAACAAAATAGCAGTTTACCCACAACCTAACATTGTATTTTTTCTGTATTAAAAAGTATTTTGGCGCAAATATCTTTGTGTGATTAGGACAAATCATAATGTTATCACTTGGATTAAATGACTCATCTGTAAAAATCAATTCTGGTTCTTTATATCCTATTTTTGCAAAAAAACGTATAATTTTATACGTAATTTGAAGTGGTTTTTTAGTCGTAAATTCCTTTGTAGGAGAATAGTATTTTTTCATTTGTTAAAATTATAAAATAAATAACAAAAATTGGTCAAATATAACTAATAAATCAAAAAAACAAGACTAAGATCAAATCATTGTGATAGAATAAAAACAATAATAGAATCAAAAAATTAAAATCGTATTTGTTGTAAACTGATTCGAGTTGTTAACAACGGCACCATGATGGTAATGAATCTTGACATCGAATATTTACCTATTTGCAAACTCGATAAGATCAACAAAAAAAGATTGAAAATAATAATATCAAATCTATGGGGGAAAAGTGACAAAGATGCGTAAAGTTTTAAGCAAGCGCTCAAAATTGGTATTGATTATTTCAGGAGTTATCATAGGAGTAATTGTTTTGTTCGTGGTGATAGCAATTAGTATTTCCTATGGAGTATATCATAGATCTCTTATAACAAGTATTATCATGATTGAGATGAAATTAGGCAAAAACAATGCAACGTACGAAGAAAGTATAGCCCAACTAGAAGAAATGAAGAAAAAGAACGAAGAATCCTATATCTTGCCAAAATCTGCAATAGGTTGGACAAAAAAAACCGAAGATAATATGGATACCTATTATCTTAATTCGAATGATAGCAATCTAAGCATATTCTTTATTCATGGTGGGGCGTGCGTATCGCAAGCATCGGAACAGCACTGGCTGTTTATGCAAAAAGTATCCAAACAATTGAATGCGGAAATCATTGCTCCTATATATCCTCTAGCACCATATCATACGTATGAGGAAGTATATGAAAAGTTGATAAACTTATATGCCTCTTGGAAACAAACCCACCCAGACAGAAAAGCCGTTTTCATGGGGGACTCGGCAGGTGGTGGCATAGTATTAGGTTTGGCTTTACGCCTTCGCGATATTGATATACAAAACGCTTCCCAAATTGTTTTGATTTCTCCTTGGGTAGATTTCACGATGACGAATCCCGATATTTCTTATTATGAGAAAAAAGACGGTATGCTGTCAGTAGGATCGTTAAAAGCTGCTGCAACGATATGGGCTGGAGAAACAGATACTGCAGATCCACGTATTAGTGCAATCAATGCGAATTTGAGTGGCTTGCCAGATATGTTAATTATTCAAGGAACTGCGGAGTTGTTCTATCCTGATGTAATGTTGTTTTGGGAAAAAGCGAAACATGCAGGAATCAGTGTAAAAATGATTGTTGGTGAAAATCTCCCACATGTATATCCAATATTATCTATCCCAGAAAGCAAGAAAGCAATTAATGAAATATGCTCATTTATAGGATAAAACACTTGAAATAAGAGAATAGAACTATATCGACATATGTAGAAGGAATTGAGTTTTACTAACGGACACTGGAACATTCACTCCCTGTTTCAATTATCGTAACTCCACCTGACAAAAGATGAAAAATAGGAAAAATATCCATTGTAGACACAAGATAAGAATTAATGAATATGGTTGGTTAAAACTTAATAAATACTTATTTTTCTTGCTTATTTGATATTGATATTGTAATATTTAGTATGCTTGGTTAGACAAGTGCTATATAAATATTTATATAGACAATGACACATCTAGTTAAAAAACTAAATATAAATGTGTTGATAAAGGAAAGAAAATGCATTGGACAGGAACTGTCACATCAGTGGCTTTTCAAATAGGATCTCTTAAAGTAGCATGGTATGGGATAATAATCACTTGTGCAATGTTACTTGCAATTTTTTTATGCATAAAAAGATTCAAAGTACTCAATATTTCAGCAGATAATGTTTTAGGATTATTTTTAGCTGCAATACCAGTAGGCGTTATTGGAGCAAGAATTGGTTATGTTATTTCAAACTATTCTGTTTATTTTGTTTCACCATACAATTGGGATGCTTTTGTTCATACAATAGCAATTTGGGAAGGCGGCCTTACAATTATGTGGGGTGTACCATTTGGAATAGCTGGTGCTTTAATTTGGTCACTTTGTAAACATAAAAATATCTTTAGAATATTAGATTTAGGATTATGTGTAGTTTTATTAGCTCAATCAATTGGTAGATGGGGCAACTTTTTCAATCAAGAATTGTATGGACAGATGGTTACAGATCCAGCAATGCAATGGTTCCCATATGCAGTATATATTGCACGCGAAGGAGCATTTTTCCAAGCTACATTCTTCTATGAAAGTATCTTAAATTTAATTGGATTTGGAGTATTATTCTTCTTAACAAAACACTTAGACGTTGTTGGCTTTGGAACAGCAGGATATGTATTCTGGTATACAATGGTTAGAGGAACACTTGAAATAATTAGAAATGAAACATCAGTTATTGATTCTCAATCATCAGTAAACTTAGTCATGGTATTTTGTTATGTAGTAGCAGGATTAGCTTTAATTGCAATGATTACATTGATTATTTTAAAGAAAAAGCGTGGTGGACAAATGTGGTATAAGAAAGGCATACCACCTTTACCATTAACTGAAAAAGAGAAAGCAGAAAAAGAAAAAGAAGAATTAGCAAAAACACCTAAAATTTAATAAAAGGCGAATAGTAAGGAGTATTATGAAAATTTTATATAACGACGGACACGTAGATGAATGCCCAATAGAGAATGAACAAGAAGTTCTTCGTCACTCAGCAGCCCACATTATGGCTCAAGCTGTTAAGCGCCTATATCCAGATGCACATTTTGCATATGGCCCAGCAACAGAAAAGGGATTTTACTATGATATAGATTTAGGGGATAAGGCATTAAGCGAAGAGGAATTTGCAAATATCGAAAAAGAAATGCAAAAAATAACCAAAGAAAATATTCCATTCAAGGTTTATTCTTTACCAAGAGAAGAAGCAATAAAACTTATGGAAGAACGTGGTGAAAAGTATAAAGTTGAACACATTGGAGATTTACCAGTTGATGCAAGAATCACATTCTATCAACAAGGCGATTATATCGATATGTGTGTTGGTCCACACATTACATATACAAAAGCACTTAAGTTCTTTAAATTAACAGCAGTATCAGGAGCATATTGGAAAAATAATCAAGAAAACAAAATGCTTACAAGATTAAATGGTGTTGCATTTAGAACAAAAGAAGAATTAGAAGATTATGAAAGACAAGTTGCTGAAGCTAAATCAAGAGATCATCGTCGTATTGGAAAAGAAATGAGATTGTTTATGACAGATGATTTGGTTGGTAAAGGTTTACCAATGTTCTTACCAAAGGGATATACAATTTGGCAACAACTTGAAGATTATATTAAAGATAAGGAAAGAATGCTTGGTTATCAACATGTAATGACACCTTGCGTTGGTACTGTTGGCTTATATGAAACAAGTGGTCACTGGGCTCATTATAAAGAAAATATGTTCCCAGTTATGGAATTAGAAGAAGAAAGATTTGTTCTTCGTCCTATGAACTGTCCACATCATATGATGATATATGCTAACCAAATTCACTCATACAGAGATTTACCAATCCGTATTGGCGAAATTGCACATGATTTTAGATTTGAACCAAGTGGAACATTAAAAGGAATTGAAAGAGGAAGACATTTCTGTCAAAACGATGCACACCTTTTTGTAACACCTGAACAAATCAAACAAGAAGTAAGCAGTGTTGTTGATTTAATTTTTGATGCATATAAAGATTTTGGTATTACAGATTATCGTTGTGTTTTATCTTTAAGAGATCCAGCAGATAAGAAAAAATATCACCAAGACGATGAAATGTGGAATCACGCAGAACAAGCTTTAAGAGAAGTTTTAATTGAATTAGGCCTTAATTTTACAGAGGAAATTGGTGAAGCTGCCTTCTATGGACCAAAACTTGATGTAAATGTTAAACCAGCAGTTGGAGCAGAATATACACTTTCAACATGTCAATTAGACTTCTGTTTACCAGCAAGATTCCAATTAAAATATGTAGATAAAGATGGCGTAGAAAAAACACCAGTAGTTATTCACAGAGCTATTTTAGGAAGCTTAGATCGTTTCATGGCTTACTTAATTGAAGAAACAAAAGGTATCTTCCCATTATGGATTGCTCCAGTACAAGTTAAGATTTTACCAGTAACAGATAAGAGCTTAGAATATGCAACTAAAGTATATGAAACATTAAAACAAGCAAGAATTCGTGTAGAATTAGATGATCGTAATGAAAAAATTGGTTACAAGATTCGTTCAGCTCGTCAATTAGACAAAGTGCCATATATGATTATTATTGGTGAAAAAGAAGAAGCAGAAGGAATTATTTCAGTAAGAGATAGAAGTGATACAACAACAGCTTACTCAGTTGATGAATTTTTAAATAAACTTCTAGTTGATATAAAGAATCACGTAAGATAATATATCCATATATAGTCTAGTATTAAGTATGCTCCAAGTAAAATCGCTTGGAGCTATTTTTTGTATTATTAATTAGTTTTTGCAAAAAAATAAAACTTTTGATAAAATATTTAAAAGGTGGCGCAGTATTCTAGTCAGATACTATATAGTGGAGACGGGATTAAAACACCGTTAAAGAGCACATCTATGAAGTTCCTTGTGTTGGCCTAAGTTGCCCAAACTGGGGTTGATGCTGGGAGTTAAGATTGTTGGGCGTCCCATAACGGCATATGGAATTCGACCCAACTTTCGCGGAGACTCAACACGGCGAAAAACTTTTTTATAAAGATTTTTTTGCTGTCTGGGATTAGAACCTGTCTATGCGGTAACTTTTTGTTGCTGTGTACAGTGTAGCTTGCCTTGAGTGTTTAGCGGGAATAACTACTTTGTGGTTTGAAACGTTTGATGCAAAAAAGGAATAACTATATATCTATCTGTTAAGGAAATCTTCTAGACTGTTATTCTTTTAGGGATTAAAATGTGTCCTAAGTGGCGATTCGGTTCAGATATGAGTAATCAATCTGCGTAACTTTAAAAGGAAACTGCTTTTTTGGTGACAGAAAGTAAGTTATGGGGAAAACCTACCGAACCTAAGACGCAAAGTTTACCTAAATAGGAGCCACCACTTTATTTAATATGAAAGAAAGAAAAGAAAGAATTAAAGATAAAAATAAGAAAAAAAGTGCATCTAAAAGTGCAATCGTATGGGCTATTAAAATTACAATAGTTACATTAGTTATCTCAATTTTTATTAGATTTTTAACACAAATATCAGATACAACAATAGCTGAATCAATAGTAGTCATTGTTGTTTTATTAGTGATAAGTATTTTATTCGATGCAATAGGAGTTGCCGCAACGGTTTGTGATATTTCAACACTGAATGCAAAAGCATCCAATAATATATATGGAGCAAAACTTTCAGTTAAATTAGCAAAAAATGGAGCCAAAGTTTCAAGTATATGCGCAGATGTAATAGGGGATGTTTGTGGTATTATTTCAGGAGCTTGTTCAGCAGCATTGGTAATAAAAATTGCAATGGAAGATCCAAATCAATACATTTGGCAAATTGTTGTAAGTGGAGTACTTGCTGCTTTAACTGTTGGGGGAAAAGCTTTCTTTAAAGCAATAGCAATTAAATATGCATCTGAAATAGTATTGATTATAAGTAAAATTCTATCAATTTTTTCAAAAGAAGAACGTAAAAAACTATTTAAAAATAAAGAAAAACTTGAGAATATAGAAACATCAAAAGAAAGTGAAGAAAGTAAAGATAATAAAGAAGAAATCTCTGAAGAAAAAGAAGAACCTAAATCAGAATATGAAATGAAGTTTGAACGAAATAGAGAATTAAAAGAAGAATTACATATAATAAAGAAAGAAAAGAAGTTTATTAAAGAAGAAATTGAATTCTTAGAAAATGACTATCTAAACAAAGAAAATGATGGAATAATCAAAAAATACAAAGCTGAACTAAATAAATTAGAACAAAGAGAAAAAGTTATAGCAGAAGAGAGAAAAGGTTTAGATATTGTAAACTCAAAAAAAGACTAGTCCATTTTTTTATACTCTTTTATACTCCTTTATACTCTTTTATACTTTAACAAAAGAAAAGACTGCATTAATTTATGCAGTCTCATCTATGTTTCTAACTAAATTTGTTTAATATTATTTCTTTAATGCGATTGATTCTTTAGCAGCATTAACTATATCGATAACGTTCATGTTATATCTATCACGTAAATATGGAACTTTACCAACTTCACCAAATTTTTCTTTAACACCAACGCATTTAACTGGAACAGGGTAGTTTTCACATATTGTTTCACAAACAGCGCTTCTTAAAGCCCCCATAACATTGTGGTTTTCACAAGTAACAGCAGCTCCAGTTTTTCTAACGCTTGCAATAATAGTTTCAGTATCAATTGGCTTAACTGTGTGGCAACAGATAACTTCTGCGCTAATTCCATCTTTTTCTAATTCTTGAGCAGCGAGCAAAGCTGTTTGGACCATAATACCATTAGCAATTAAAGTAACATCATTTCCTATTTGTAATACATCAGCTTTAAATAAACTAAAGTCTCTGTTTTCTTTTCCTAAATAGATTAGAGGTGGAGTTTTTCTATGCATTCTTATATACACTAAACCAGGTTGTTTCATAATTTCAGGCAAAATTGCATCAAATTCAATAATATCTGTTGGTTCATATATAACAATGTTTGGAATAGATCTTAATGCACCAACATCTTCAAATGGCATATGTGTTCCACCATTTAATTCAGCTGTGATACCAGGATCAGTTCCGACTATAATACAATTTTGTTGAGCATACGCTAAACTAATCATAATTTGGTCTAAAACTCTTCTTGTTGCAAATGGCCCAAAAGATGAAATAATTGGTTTAAAGCCATATGCACTTAAACCAGCAGCAATGCCGACCATATTTTGTTCAGCAATACCTACATTAAATGCTCTATCTGGGAAAGCCGCATGGATTTTTCCACTTCCTATACAATTCTTTAAATCGGCATCGATTAATACACGCTTAGGATCAATAGCCATTTCATTCAAAACAAAATCAGTAAAAACTTCTTTCATTAATTTATCTGCCATAAATTATTTACCTCCTTTGTCATTTTTTATTTCTTCTATAGCTATCTTCATATGTTCATCATCAATAGGCATAGAGTGATTTTTTGGCTTAGCATCTTCAACAAATTTAACGCCTTTTCCTTTGATTGTATTTAAAATAATCATTGTTGGTTTATGTTTGCTTGTTTTTGCTTTAGTAATAGCAGCATCAATTTGTTCAATATCATTTCCATCTTCGACATTAATTACATTGAAATTAAATGATTTCCATTTAGCAACAAGATTGCTTAAATCATTAATTTTTGCAACTTCATCATCAAGTTGATATTTGTTGTAATCAGTAAATACGATTAGGTTATTGAGGTTAGAATTACCAGCATACATACCAGCTTCCCATATTTGTCCTTCTTGGCTCTCTCCATCACCAATAATACAATAAATGGTAGCATCGTCATTATTAAGTTTTGAACCAATAGCCATACCGATAGCAGCACTAAAACCTTGTCCTAAAGATCCTGCGGTCATATCAATTCCAGGTGTCTTATTCATATCGCAATGCGAAGGTAAAATGCTCCCATTTTTATTAAGAGTAGTTAATTCAGATTTTGGGAAATACCCAAGTTCAGCAAGAGCTGCATATACAGCTGGACCAGCATGTCCCTTACTACAAACAAGTCTATCTCTTCCTTCTTTATTAGGATGAGCAGGATCAAGATTTTTCATATGTTTACCATATAAAACAGCAAGAACATCAGCAATAGATAAACTACCACCAATGTGGCCTTGTCCAATACTATTAATTTCAATAACAGTATTGATTCTAATTTTCTTTGCTAAATCCTTTAATTTCTTGAGTTCTTTGTTATTTGTAGCAGGAGTAGTAGATTCTTTATTAGACATTTATTATTCCCTCCATTTTTTGAAGTGTTATATATTCATATATAACAAATCCATTTATATTATATATTTTATATAAAATTTAGTCAAATATAGATTTTTGAAAAAAGAGATAAAAAATGGTACGATTTTAATTGATTTTACTAGTTTTTGATAAAATATAAACAAATGATAAAAACACAAAAATGATAAAAAATTAATAATACAACTAATATGTATAATAAACAAAAATATTATGAATTATTAGGTTTGTTTGGTTTGCTTCGTAAACTATTTTGTGCAAGCTCATGACCTTGTTCGGCTGCTTTTTTAAACCATTTTATTGCCTCAACATAACTTTGATTTACATTTTTGCCTTCTTCATACATTTTACCAAGTGTATATTGAGCGTCAGCATTTCCTTCATTAGCAGCTTCAAAGTAAAGGGGAGTAGCTTTTTCAGTATCAATACTAGTTCCTTTTCCTAAGTTATAACATTCAGCAAGTAAAAATTTACCATATGGATCGCCTAAAGTAGCAGCTTTATTATAACAATCATATGCTTTAACCAAATCTACTGGTGTTCCAACGCCATCTTCATAATAGAAACCTAAATTAATACAAGCAAAAGCATCATCTTGTTTTGCAGCTTCATTTCTCCAATAAAAAGCAAGATCATCATTCTTTTCAGTACCTTGCCCATTGTGATAACACATAGATAAGTTATTTTGAGCATCAATGCTGCCATTTTCAGCAGCCTTTTTAAAAAGTCTAAAGGCACGTTTTTCATTTTTTGCAATTCCATTTCCAGAAAAATAAGCAACACCTAAATAGTTTTGTCCATCTGGATTTTCATTATTTGCAGATAATTTGAAATATTCCACAGCTTTTTCAGGGGATAATTCGGTTCCTTCACCATTTTTATAGCAAATACCAACATTGTATTGTGCTTCTGAATTATCATTATTTGCAGCAAGTTTAAAATATTTAAAAGCAAGTTTTAGATCTTGTTTAAGAACATCTCCATATTTATAACAATAACCTAAAACTAATTGAGCATCTGGATTATTAGCTGCTGCAGCCTTTTTAAAGAAATCAATGGCGGTATTAAAATTTTGATTAACTCCTTGACCATAATAATAGCAAAGCCCAAGTTGATATGTAGAATATGAATTTCCTTGTTTTGAAGATTTCCTAAACCATTCAACTGCTTTTTGGTAGTTTTGTTCTATTAAATCTCCAGTGTAATAACAAATACCAACATTATATTGAGCAATAGGATTACCTTTATTAGCATCTTCCAAAAACTGATTAAATAGA
>JAIKVY010000012.1 GCA_024685275.1 Clostridia bacterium | reverse complement strand
ATAAAGTTCTGGCTTACCAAATGTTTTAGTCATAGCAACTGGGTGATTAAATGAATCTGTATAGCCACCAGTTCTATTTAAGACACCAGAATTTCTATAGCTAGTTGCAGTATTGCATTCTGTATCAACATAGCAATTTGTTTTTTCTAAACAATTTGAATCTATACCATTTTCATTAATTGCGCTATATATACAATTAATTAGTTTAATATTGTAAGTACCAGCACTCTGGACAGCAATATCTTCTCTAAATAATGTACTACCATTTTTTCTATAATTATCCGTAAAAATACTATTTACTGCATAAAATGTGCCTCTTCTAACTGAGATTCCGGCACCTTTTTTATCTGTTTCTGAAGCATTACCAGTAACAGTACAATTAATAAGATACATATTTCCAACGCCATTAATCGCTCCGCCGCATTCAGTTGAATAATTATTTACAATAACTGTGTTATTTGCAATGAACAAACCTTGATTTTCAAGAGCTCCACCGCCACCTTCACTTGATAAAGAGCGATTTTCTGATAATGAACATCCATCCATTAGTAAAGTTCCACAAGAATAAATTCCGCCACCATATTCTGCAGCATTTCTAACAACATTACAATTATGCATTTCAACTTTAGCCTCATAATCTGTATAAAGGCCACGATAAGAGCGTGTCAATGTAACATTCGTTAGTTTAAGATAAGAAGATCCTTTGGCTGAAATTGCAGCTTTTTCATATTCTTCATACCAGTGTTCTGGATCATCTTCAGGACAACCTCCCATAATAGTCATATTACATATTTCTACGTTGGAAGAATCACTAATAAAGAAAACGCCCCATCCTGAACAACTATCATTTAATGTTCCATCTTCATTTATTTTTGGAACAGGAACTCTAACAGTTGCACCATTACCATCTAAAGTTTCACCATTTGGAATCTCAATTGCATTTCCAACTGTAATTGTAGTATTTGAATTAGCACTTGCTAAAGCTGTTTTAAGAACTTCATAAGTAGTAATTTCATCAGCATAAACTTTAATTTTATTAGAAGATATGACAAAAATAGAAAGTACCATTCCTATCATTAAAAAAATAAAGATAAAAAACTTGAATAACTTCCTCTTGTTAATCATAAATTTTCACCTCTTTTATACAATTTTATAACACGAATTTTTATAAACTATTTATAACATAGTTTTATAAATAGGTCAATGTGATTAAATCTTCATTCAAATTTTTAGTTATTTTATATAAAACCTATTACTACATTGCTTAAAATAATCATCTCCTTTTCGTAAGTCAAGGTTCTAAAACAGTTGTTATTGTAAATCTATTCTTTTTTTAATTTTCATAGGTGTAAAGTTACAACCTGTAAAATTCATAAAAATTATTATTTCACCAAAAATAAAAAACGGCTATTTAGGCCGTTTTTCGTATTAGCAACATAACTGTTTCAACGTGGGTTGAAGCAAGATGAGTGCGGATAAATGATTAAAACCCGGGGTTGTCACTACATAAGTTCTGACACACTATTTTAAATTATTGTGTAGTTTTAAGAATTTTGTATCATTCATTTGTTCGTTGGTTATATACTTCCCATCTTTGAATAATGCATATGTTGTGATAGGTGTAGGTGCTTTTCGTGCTTCTTCTTTGCTACTTATATGGACTTCTTTAAATGGAATGTTATTGTCTTTAGCTGTTTGTTCTACAATTGGAACATATTTAGCGTTGAATGGGCATTGACTTGTATAGTATAAAACATAGCCAGATTCTTCAATATGCGGATGTTTTGCACATTCCTTAAACTTAGGTTTTGGCGCATTCTTATCAAATGGTAAATACCACAGTTCTATTCCGTTATCAGCTTCATCTGCAACTTCAAAACCTTTATGCGAAAGATATTTTGGATCGGCCAAAAACGGCAGCTTCTTCTTACTAGACAAAATGCATAGGCCAACCTTACCCTTTTCCTTACTGTCTTTTAT
Organism: Clostridia bacterium; assembly: GCA_024685275.1. Lineage (GTDB taxonomy): Bacteria > Bacillota > Clostridia > Christensenellales > DTU072 > CAG-1782. The sequence goes on along the minus strand of JAIKVY010000012.1, from coordinate 2,955 downwards.
ACATGCTTCTAGTAAATCATTTGAATAGCCATGACCTTTAAATGAGCCCGATACCCATAAACAATCTATATGCATATAACCGTTTGCATCTATTGGATTCCAAGCATTTTCTGCTGGTATATATTCTATAAAACATTTACCTCTTTCAACTGATTTTAGAAAGACCAGTCCATCATCAAACCTATCTTTTAACCAATTCTTTTTTGATGACACTTGAATATCGTTGTTATTCGATATTGCGCAACAAATATGTTCTTTTCCTAAATTTTCTTTTGTTACTTGAATATATTCCATTTTATACTCCTAATATTTATTTTTTGTACAGTCGAATAAATGGTTCTTAATAATTCGTGCCGATTTTTTAATTGATTGTTAATGTTCCGCTTGTCATTGAAACACTAATTTCAGCAGTGCCACTACCAAACTGATATATATCATTAGAGAATGTTCCTTCTCTATTTGTCTTAACCGATCCAGAAGTCTTACTGACTTTTACGTTTCCGCCTTCACTAGGAAGCGTCAAATCAATATTACCACTTGTTAAATCAAATGATGATTTTTCAATTGCTTCGTAATTGACGTTAGCTTTTCCGCTTGTCATATCAACATCAAAACTTTTAGCGTTAATTTTACCAAAGGTAATATCACCACTTGTTAAATCAATATCAGCATCTTCCGCGACTAAGTTAGAAACATTGGTGGAACCTGATGTGAGATCCAAATCAAATTTTTTTGCGTTAATATTTTCAGCTTTTAAACTGCCACTTGTTAAGTTGATATCTAATGAGTCCAATCCCGGTTTATAGGTGATTGTTAAATCTTTTTTGAAAAAAGATGTTCTACAACGATAACCAGAGTAAAAATATTTAACATTTAAAATACCATCATGGTAGTAAGAATGAACAAGGGCTTTTTCTTCAGTTAATTCGGTTATTTCTGAGATTGTGATTCCAGTAGCGCTTTCATCTTCAACCAAAGTAAGAGAACCACTTACCCAATCAACATTAATTTCACTAACTTCAACATTAGTGTATTCAGTGTTTCCAGCAATATATTTGTCTGCATCAGCATAAACACTCATTTTTGGGCCACAACCAGTTAAACCCGATGTTAGTAATCCTAATAAAATAAATACAAATTTTTTTCTCATATAATTGTTATTCTCTTGCTGCAATAATTATATAACTTTTTTATAGGGGGCCTCATATATTTTGTTAAATCAATTTGTGCGATTTCGAATAAATGACTTTGAACAATTACATTTAACGCGCCATTATCGTTGTTAATAGACACGAGCTTGTATTCGTCCTTCCGAATAATGAAAAAGCCAACTACATCTACACCAAAGAGAAGAGAGCAAGTTTGATCCAATACACACCATTTTTAGAGGGAGACGTGACATTAGAAAGAAGGAATAGGAATGAGTATCTACATTACAAAGTTGTCATGGTATAAGACATAAAAAAAGACCAGTTTTACCGCAAAATACTGCAGAATTGCTGGTCTTTTTTTGATTATTCTTGAACTAATTCAGCTTTTTTAATTTCTCTCCTAAGGAACACTTTCTCCTCAACAAGTGATACTCCCCAGTGAACAATATTTCCAACACCAAACATCACAATAATCATGTCCATCGTCATTACTACCGCACCGGTTTTATAGAGAATGAACCATATTCCGTAATAGACAATGTTGCAGAACAATGAATTGATAGCGTTGTACTTGGTTTTGCCCATACCGACAAAAATTGCGTCAGGTATTTGAGAGAATGCATAGGCGACATAGAAGCCAAGATTCTTCACTACTATTTCAAAGATTCTTCCTGGATTATCCAATCCTTCAGCAGTTCCAAAGAACCATTGATACGAAGGAATAAGAGCAAACCAGACTATAAGAGCAAATGCTGTAATGGAATAGTAATTGATTTGCTTCAGCTTATATCCATCTGCACCTGCATCTTTTCTAATAATTTCTACTAGACAGGTGATTGGTATTAAGAGCCAACCCCAAATGAAATTGTTGGCAACCCAATAATTGCCAGATTCGCTGACTGCATTGACTAATTTACAAATCATCAAAGCATAGACAATGTTATCAATAAATTGTTGTCCACCAGCGAACAAGCCTACACGTCCCCAATCTTTAAGATGAGGAAGGTCTTTTTTTGTAAATTTTCCCAGTCTTATTTGTTTAATAACTACAAGTAGAACAACAGCCAACACACCCATAATGCTATTAGCGATGATATTACTAACTGCGATACCGTCAATGCCCATAGATGGAATTAGGGCAAAATCGGAGAGCAAAGCTAGTAAAATTTTTGCGACTAAGAATGCATACATGTATCTTGATTTATCAATGACCAAAAACACAACACATGCATAACTAAATACAATACCGACCATAAACGCTATTGTTTCTAAAGAAAGATAGCGATATGCGGCAGCTACATCAATCTCATTCGGATTCATGTAGTTAATCATTCCACCCCCCCAAAAGAATGTGCCAATTGAGAATAAGGCATATAATCCAACAACAATGATTCCTAGTTTAAAGACTACTTTGTTGAAGTTCTCCTTTTTATAGGCCTTAGATAGCACCGAATACATTGGAACAATAAGAAAAGCACAGATTGTCTCATCAATGAGATCAAACCATTCCATTTGTCCGATGATATCTAATGCACCTGGGTTGGTGTTAATTGTAATTAACTTAGTAATTACTGTTTGATAAATTGCTGGGACTAATGCAAGCAAGCATAGAGCTAGATACATCTTCCAGTCAAAAGTTTTAAATGTGGTCCACCACTGTTTAATTTTTGCTTTCAAAATAAAAGCCTCCTATCTGCACCAAAATTAGAGGCAAGCATTCCACCCAATCTAACAAGGGGTAGGAGTAATCCCAAGTTAAAATTGCAAGGCCAATAATTTTAATACCCTTATATTTTATCACATT
>JAIKVY010000228.1 GCA_024685275.1 Clostridia bacterium | reverse complement strand
GAAGAATTATAGCATTTGAAAAATGTTAGATTTTTATCAAAATTAGAATAATTTATAATCTTTCATTATTGTAAATTTTATTATTTTTTGGTTTTTTATGTAAAAAACTATACTTTATTCTTAAATCAAAATTTATCTAATTTTAATATTTTAAGCTAAAATCTTGTATAATCGTTTTATCAATTTTTCTTAATATTGTGCTATTTTTTGATATATTGCCTCTATGATATATTTATATTATTTTTATTTATAAAAATGCTAAAAAATGATTGCATAAACGATTAAACAATACTATAATATTAAAGACTTTTTTAGGAGGTAATAAATATGGGTAGAATTTGCAGTATTTGTGGAAAGGCTCAAATAAGCGGAAATAACGTTAGTCATAGTAACATTAAAACAAGAAGAGTTTGGAAAACTAATGTTCATAAAGTTAAAGTTACTCTCCCTAGTGGCGAAGTTAAACATCAATATATTTGCACACGTTGTCAAAGAACATTAAGAAAACAATCTGTTTAATCTTGATTAGTTTATTATAGTTTTTCTCATAGGATGGTTAAGCCATCCTATTTTTTTACACTCTACTCTTTTTTAAATTTGTATATAAAAAACATACCAAAAGATTTCTCTAATGGTATGTTAATTGTTTTAATTAAGTAAATCTAATTATTAATTAGTCTTCTTTATCTTTCTTAGACATGTAAACAATTAAATCTACAACTTTATTACTATAGCCCCATTCATTGTCGTACCATGAAACTAATTTCATAAAGTTATTTGTTAAAGGAATTCCAGCTTTAGCATCGAAGATACTTGTTCTTGGATCTGTTAAGAAATCTGAAGAAACAACATCATCTTCTGTATATCCTAAGATACCCTTTAATTCGCCTTCACTTGCAGCTTTCATTGCAGCTTTAACTTCATCATATGTAGCATCTTTAGCGAGTCTAACTGTTAAGTCAACAACGCTTACATCTACTGTAGGAACTCTGAATGACATACCTGTTAATTTTCCGTTTAATTCAGGGATAACTTTACCAACAGCTTTAGCAGCACCTGTAGAAGATGGGATGATATTTACAGCAGCACTTCTTCCGCCTCTCCAGTCTTTCTTACTTGGTCCATCAACAGTCTTTTGTGTAGCTGTTGTTGAGTGAACTGTTGTCATTAACCCTTCAATAACTCCGAAGTTATCTTGTAAAACTTTAACCATTGGAGCTAAGCAGTTTGTTGTACAAGAAGCGTTAGAAACAACTTTCATCTTCTTGTCATATTTGTCGAGGTTAACACCACAAACGAACATTGGAGCATCTTTACTTGGAGCTGTGATAACTACTTTCTTTGCTCCACCATTTTTGATGTGAACAGAAGCCTTATCAATTGTTGTGAAAACACCAGTAGCTTCAGCAATGTATTTAGCACCACAAGATTTCCAGTTGATGTTAGCTGGGTCAGTTTCAGCGAAAACTTTAATAACGTTTCCGTTAACAACTAAGTTACCATCTTCAACTTTGACATCTCCTTCGAATTTTCCATGCATGCTATCATATCTTAACATGTATGCCATGTAATTTGGGTCAATGAATGGATCATTAATTCCAACTACTTTAACATCGTTTCTAGCGCAGCAAGCACGAAAAACTAAACGACCGATTCTTCCGAATCCATTAATACCGATTTTAACTTTTGCCATTTTTAATTTCCTCCTAAATGGAATTTTAATCTAAAAATATAATAATATTTACTCTTCAAAAAATCAACTATTTTTACAAAAAATTGAATTTTATTTTTTTAAGTTTTTTCAAAATTTTGCAAAAAAGTGATTCTTCAAAAATTCTCCGTTTTATTATTTTTTGTTATCTAACAACAACATTAATAATTTTTCCTTTTACGTAGATTACTTTAACTAAAGTTTTTCCACCTAAAATTGACTCATCTATTAATGCTTTAGCCTCTTCTTCTGTAATATCAACGCTTACTTTAACTGTTTTCTTGAATTTTCCATTTACTTGAATTGGTAATTCAATAACATCTTCAATAAGGTCTTTTTCATCATATGTTGGCCAACTTTGCTTTTCAATTTTTTCTCCAAATACTTTTTCAAACATTTCGCTTGTAATATGTGGAGCTACTGGGTAAAGCAATCTTAAGAAGATTGAAAGTTCTTCTTTTGTTACCTTTCCTCTTTGGTAGAATTGATTAATATTAGCCATTAATTGAGCTATAGCAGTATTGTATTTAGCTGCGTTATAATCTTCTGTTACTTTCTTGATTACTGGAGCCATCTTGAAATCTTTGAATGTTTCGTCAGTTACAATATCTTGTAATTGCCATACTCTATTTAAGAATCTAAAGCATCCTTTGGTTCCTTCAACTGACCATGGTGATGGTCTTTCATAGTCACCAATAAACATAATAAATGTTCTTAATGTATCAGCGCCAAATTCTTTTATTACATCATCTGGATTAACAACGTTTCCTCTAGATTTACTCATTTTTTCGCCATCTGTGCCAAGAATTAATCCTTGAGCTGTTCTCTTTTTATATGGTTCTTCATTAGAAATAACTCCAATATCATATAAGAACATGTTCCAGAATCTACTGTAAATTAAGTGTCTTGTAACGTGTTCCATACCACCGTTATACCAATCTACTTGTCCCCAATAATTATATGCATCTTTATCAACTACTCCACCTTTAAAGTTTGGAGACATATATCTTAAATAATACCAGCTTGATCCAGCCCATTGTGGCATTGTATCAGTTTCTCTTTTTGCTGCTCCACCACATTTTGGACATTTTACATTAACCCATTCAGTTAATTTACTTAATGGACTTGTAGCATCATCTGTTGGTTCGAAATCTTTAAGTGGTGGTAATACTAATGGTAATTCACTTTCATCAATAGCAACTTGACCACATTTTGGACAATTAATAATTGGAATTGGTTCACCCCAGTATCTTTGTCTATTAAATGCCCAATCTTTCATCTTATAATCCGTTTTTGCAGTTCCAATATTGTTCTCTGTTACATACTTAATCATTGTTGGAATAGCTTCTTTTACAGATAATCCATTTAAGAAGCCAGAGTTTATCATTTCTCCACCTTCTTTTGATACATATGCTTCTTTTTCAATATTGCTTTCTTCATCACCCTTTATTACTTCAATAATTGGTAAATTGAATTTCTTAGCAAAATCATAGTCTCTTTGATCGTGAGCTGGAACTGCCATAATAGCTCCTGTTCCATATCCCATCATAACGTAATCAGCAGTAAAAATTGGAACTTCAGTGTTGTTAATTGGATTAATTGCTGTAATTCCTTCAATCTTTACACCTGTCTTATCTTTATTCATTTGTACTCTTTCAAATTCTTTCTTTAAAAGAGCTTGTTTTTGATATGCTTCAACTTCTTGAGTATTCTTTATTTCACCCTCAAAGAATTTGAATATTGGATGCTCAGGGCTAACTACTAAGAACGTAACACCAAAAAGTGTATCTGCTCTTGTTGTATATACAACCAATTCGTATTCTTTAGAAGCTGATTTAACTTTGAACTTTATTTCTGCTCCTGTGCTCTTTCCAATCCAATATTTTTCTTCAAGTTTGATTCTATCAAGATAATCAACCTTATCTAAGTTATTAAGTAATCTTTCTGCATAGTTTCTAATCTTTAAAAACCATACATCTTTTTCCTTTTGAACAACTTCTGATCCACATCTATCGCAAACGCCATTTTGGCTTTCTTCATTAGCTAATACAACTTTACAAACTGGACAGAAATTAACCATTGTTGTTGATTTATATGCTAAGTTATGTTTGAACATTTGTAAGAATATCCATTGTGTCCAATGATAATAATCTTTATCTGTTGTATCTATTGTTCTATCAAAATCAAAACTAAAACCAACACTTTTTAGTTGTTTTTCAAAATTCTTAATATTTTCATCTGTTATTTCTCTTGGATGTCTATGAACTTTCATAGCATAGTTTTCTGTTGGCAAACCAAATGCATCATATCCTATTGGGAAAAGAACATTATATCCTTGTAATCGTTTCATTCTAGAAACAACTTCCATTCCTGTATAAGCACGAATGTGTCCTACATGCATTCCAACGCCACTTGGGTAAGGAAATTCAATTAAACCATAAAACTTTTCTTTTGTTTTGTCTTCAACAGCATGGAAAACATCGTTATTATACCAGTAATCCTGCCATTTCTTTTCAATTTTCGTAAAATCATATCTGTCTGACATTTTCAAAACCCTCTAATTAAATTATTGTTGTTAAAATTTTAAAACATAGAATAATTTTTATCAAATAAAAATATATAAATATATATTTATTTACTCGTAATCAGCTAGATAAATAAAAAGCTGATAAACAAATGTATTTACCAGCTTCATATTAATTAAATAATATTAATTGTCTTTGTGCTCTATCGCTCTTCTCTGAAGTAATTTAAACCAAGAGATGTTGGTGGTTGAGTTTCACGTTTATTAATTAAACTTGTAATAATTAATACGACAATTGTAACTACGTATGGTAATAACTTTAATAATTCTTGATTACTTCTACTTGCTGTAATTAAGTTTGGTAACATGTAGAAGAATGAAAACAAGAGCGAACCAAGAATACCCCAATCTGGTCTCCAAATTGTAAAGATAACTAATGCAACAGCAAGCCATCCATAGGCATCAATGTTGTATTCAATATATCCACCTAAGAAGTCAAATGTAATGAATAATCCACCTAATCCTGCTATTGCACTACCAATAATGGTTGATAAATATCTATATTTTGTTACATTTACACCAGCAGAATCGGCTGTAGCTGGGCTTTCACCTACTGCAATGATATTTAATCCTACACGAGTATATCTCAATATTACTGCTACAATAATTGCTACCGCAAAAGCTAAATATACTAGAGTTCCATATGATAAGAATAAATCTCCAAACCAATTTACTCCTTCTTTCATAAAGCCCATTCCAAAATATCTACCAATAACGTTAAAACCAGTTTTCTTTAATAAACTTCCTTCTGTGAAGATACCATAAAAACCAACACCAAAAGTTGTTATTGTTAAACCTACAACGTTTTGATTACACCTTAATGTTACTGTAAAGAACGAATACAATAAGCCCATAAGAGAACCAAATATTATTGTAAACAATAGTGGAATTAGAACTGCTGCAGCACCATTTATTTGTGAGACGCTACTTAGAGATTGAATATATGTAGATGCTCCAATACAACCACCGATAGCACCAAAACACATTACCCCAGGTATTCCTAAGTTTAAATGACCTGATTTTTCTGTTAATGATTCACCTGTTGAACCAAAAATAAATACTGTACTAAATCTTATAACTGAATGTATAAATGATAGGAATCCCATAATTATTTGCCCTCCTTATCACTCTTTTTTTGCGTGTTATTTGTCTTTTTCTTGTTAATCTTTAAAGCTTTATCTTCTACTTTAATTGGTTTATCTTTAGACTCAATAACCTCTTCATCTTCAATCTTTTTTTCTTCTTCATGTTTTTCTTCTTCTTTTACTTCTTCGCTTACAATTTCAGATTCAATTTGTTCTTGTTCATCAACATTTGATTGAGCATTTATTTGAACCTCATTGTTTTCTTCAATTGTAGGTTTTTTATCTTCTTCTATAGCTTCTTTTGAAGAATCTATTTCAGCTGATTTTTCTTTTATATTAAATGCTTTCTTTAGTTTAGAAGCAAACTTGTTACTTAATGATAATTTATAATTTACAAAGAAGTTACTAGCAATTAATCCAAAGAAGAATATACCAGAAATAATATCTGCATAAGTATCTCTGTACATATATACTTCTGTAATCCCTGAAGCTCCACGATCAATAAAACCAACTAAGAACGACATTACAATCATTATTATTGGATTAAATCCTGAAAGCCATGAAATTAAAATTGCTGTAAAACCTCTACCTGCTGATACCGTATCTGTTAACGTTTGAGCATCACCTGATACAATTAAAAATCCGCAAAGGCCACAAATTGCACCGGATAAAACCATTGTTCTTATTATTACCTTTTTAACATTTAGACCAATGTATCTTGCTGTATTCAAACTTTCACCTACTACTGTTAACTCATATCCATGTTTCGAATACTTCAAGTAAACAAATACAATAGCTGTTAGTATTAATGAAACAATATAAATAATAATATAATCTTGACCAAAGATTTTTGGTAAAACTGAATTATCTGGAAGTGTTCCAAGTGCTGTTTGTCCATTTGGAAGCCATAAAGCGATTGTATATAAAATTAATCCTTTTGCAATATAATTAAGCATCAATGTAAACAATGTTTCATTTGTGTTCCACAAAGCTTTAAATACTGCAGGTATTAATCCCCAAATACCACCACCAACAATTCCAGCTAATAGCATTAATATTAAAACTGATGCTTTATTCATTGAAACAGAACAATATTTGGCAATGATTGTTGATAAGTATGCTCCAAATAATATTTGTCCTTCTGCTCCGATATTCCAAAATCTCATCTTAAAGGCTGGCGTAATTGCTAAAGAAACAATTAACAAAAGAGCAACTTCTTTAAAAAGTGAAACTATTTTTATTGAATTCCCAAAGGCTCCTTTAAATAAACCTTCAAAGAAAAATCCAAAATCACCACCTAAAAATGTAGTAAATATTGCACAAATCAATAAAGAAACTATTCCTGCTACTACTTTAATTACTATTCTCTTCCAGAGAACTAATTCATTTCTTTTTGAAATATGAATAGGAGATTCAAAATGTTTTTTCGTTAATGTTGACATATCTTTCCTCCTAATTATTACCTATTTCTGTAGTATTGTCTTTTTTTGTCATAAGCAATCCTACTTCTTCTTTTGTAATATTTCTAGCATCAACAATACCAGAAATTTTTCCACCACATAAAACAACTATTCTATCGCATAATTGCAATAAAACGTCTAGATCTTCACCAACATATAAAACAGCAACACCTTTTTCTTTTTGTTCGTTTAATAAGTTGTATATTAAATATGATGAATTAATATCAAGTCCTCTAACAGGATATGCTGTCATTAATACTTTTGGAGAAGATGAAATTTCTCTACCTACTAATACTTTTTGAACATTTCCACCTGATAATTTACGAACTTGAGTCATATCGCTAGGTGTAACTACATTTAAATCTTCTATTATTTTATCAGCTAATGCCTTTGGTTTCTTTCTATTTACGAATATAGAATTACCTTTTCTATAACTTCTTAAAAGCATATTATCAACTATACTCATATTTCCAACAAGTCCCATACTTAATCTATCTTCTGGAACAAATGATAATTTAATACCTAATTGTTGTATCTCTCTTGGAGTTCTATCGTTTAAGTTAATAATTTCATCTTCATAGAAAATTATTTGTTCATCATTAATAAGTTTTTCTACTTCTTTATTAGATTTATCTTTTAACGTTGTAATTTTATTACCTTCTGGATCATGGAAGAATCCTTGTTCAGCCATTTCTCTAACTTGTTTTACAGTTTTATGGAACAATGTAACTGGTTTATTCTCTTTAGGATTGTGGAAAATAATTTCTCCACTTTCTTTCTTTTGTAATCCAGCAATTCCTTCTAGTAATTCTTTTTGTCCGTTACCAGAAATACCAGCAATTCCCAAGATTTCCCCACCATTGATTGTAAATGTTGCATTACTTATAGCATTTGTACCATCTTTATTCTTTATTGTTAAGTCTGTGATATATAATCTTGGCTTTGCATTAACTGGCATCTTTCTATTGATATTAAGTTCGATTTTTTCACCAACCATTAAATTAGCCAATTCTTTTTCATTTGTTTCATCTTTATTTACAGTACCAACGTGTTCACCTTTTCTTAAAATAGCTATTCTATCACTTATTTCCATAACTTCATTAAGTTTATGAGTAATAATGATAATTGACTTACCATCTTCTTTCATCTTTCTCAAAATATCAAATAATTTACTAATCTCTTGAGGTGTTAAAACTGCTGTTGGTTCATCTAATATTAAGATTTCTGCACCTTTGTATAATGTTTTAAAAATTTCGACAGTTTGTTTTTCACTAACTGACATATCATATATTTTTCTAGAAAAGTCAATGTTAAATCCATATGATTGAGCTATAGAATTGATTCTAACTGATCTCTTTTTGGATAAAAATCTGACCTTATCTCTTTGTATTCTTCTGTTAATAATAGTTTTAATTCCTTCTCTAAAGGCTTGTTTATTTATAGCTTTTCTTGTTTCATAATCTTTATTTGCAAGAGCTTCTTTCATACTAGCTGAATATTTTTCTCTTAAGCGCATGTACACTTGTTTTCTATTAATCTTAGGCGGTTCATCCCCTAAAATAATGTTATCACAAGCAGTAAATACATCAATCAATTTAAAGTGTTGATGTACCATCCCTATTCTTAAATCTCTTGCATCTTTTGGTGATGTAATTTTAACCAATTCACCATTAACATATATTTCACCCTCGTCTGGATAATAAATTCCAGATATCATATTCATCAAAGTTGTCTTTCCACTTCCATTTTCCCCAAGTAAAGAAAGGATCTCTCCTTTACGTAAATTTAGGTTAATATCTCTATTTGCAACAACCTCGCCAAATCTTTTGGTGATATGTTTCATTTCAATTGCGTATTCATTATTCATTGTCATATTAAACCTTTGTTGTGTTTTCAAAAAATAAAGCGGGTACAATTACTTGCGCCCGCCCTATTATAGTAAATGAATTAATTATTTTAATTCTGTAATTCCATCAATTCTTAAATCGAAATATGGAGCTGAACGATATAAAGATTCATTGAATTTACCGTTTGCGATAACTTCTGTTTCACCTGTGAATGTTCCATCATCATCAACGTCAGCTAAGTATGTTTCTACAGCTTCACCACCAACAGTAAACTTGCTTGTATCAAATACAACTAAAGCACCACTTGCTAAAGCATTCTTAACTTCGATTAATTTCTTTGCTGTTCCAGGTACGCAAGCATCACCTAATTCTAATGTTTGAACTGAACCTGTAGCAATTGTTCCACAATAATCCGTAGCAACTGCTTGACCAAGAACTACTGAAGAAATTACATATGAGTAATATGGAGCCCAATTAATTCTAGAACCAGCTACATATGTTTCTGGAGTATCTGATCTAGTACTAATATTATATGTTACATTTGGAACACCTTTTTCTTGACAAGCTGTTGGAGCACCCATTGAGTCAGCGTGTTGGCTAATTAATACAGCGCCTCTGTTGATTAAGTTTAAAGCAGCTTGTTTTTCAGTTGTTGGATCATACCAAGAACTTGTGTATTGAACTTCCATTGTAACATCAGAAACGATTGATCTAACTCCTAAAAAGAAAGATGTGTAACCTGAAACAACTTCTGCATATGGGAAAGCACCAACATATCCGATTTTTGAAGCAACTTTAGAATCAGCTTCTTTCATAGCTTTAAGTTTTAATCCAGCAGCAACACCAGCTAAATAACGACCTTCATAGATTGAAGCGAAAGCGTTTGCATAATTAGCTAAATTTTCTGTGTGAGCTTTAACACCAGTAGCATGGCAGAATTGAACATTAGGATATTCTTTTGCAGCTTTAATCATATAATCTTCATGACCAAAAGAATCAGCAAATACAACTTTGCATCCTGCAGCAACTAATTCTTTAGCAGCTAAATAGCAGTTGTTATTTTCACCGATACCAGTTTTAACGATTGTCTCAACTTCGATGTATTCATCAGCTAATGCGCCAACAGCTTCAGCTAAACCATTGATAAAGTTTGCATCATATGTTGATGAATCATCATGTAAGCAAATTAAACCAACTTTAATCTTAACAGAATCAGCAGGTTTCTTAGCTGCTTCAGTTTGAGTTTTACCACAAGCAGTAAAGATAACAGCTAAACTAGCAATCATAGCGATTACTAAAACGATAGCTAACATTTTTTTCATTCCAAATTTCATTTTGACCTCCATTTTTATTTTATATGAAAAAAATTTTATTCTACGAATGAAAGTGTATCATCCGTCATAGAACCTATTTTTGCAAGGGACTCTACTCTAATCCCTCTTGCTCTTAAGTTGTCTCCACCTGGTTGAAATGCTTTTTCAATTGCAATACCACAACCAACAAGTGTAGCACCAGCTTGATTTATAATATCAATCAACCCTTCAAGAGCTTTTCCATTAGCTAAAAAATCATCAATAACTAAAACTCTATCATCTTTTCCTAAATATTCAGTAGAAACAATAATGTCATATACCTTACCATGAGTATATGAAATAACTTTACTTGAATAAACTTGAGCAGCAATATTTTTAGTTTGAGTTTTTTTAGCAAAGATCATATTTACTTTTAATGCTTTAGCAGCAGCTAATGCCATAGTAATTCCAGAAGATTCAATAGTTAATACTTTTGTAATATTTTCGTTTGCAAATATTCTAGCAAACTCTTCTCCAATTTTATCAATTAAGTTAGGATCTACTTGATGATTTAAGAAAGAATCTACTTTTAAAATGTTTCCAGGGAATACTTTTCCTTTTTCTAAAATCATATTTTTAAGTAATTCCATATCGTCTCCTTTGAAGTACTATTCTCATTCTAAAAAATTAAAAAATGAGAGTCAAACAAAAAAATTACATAAAAATAAAGTTATAGTAAAATTTTAGTAAAACTTTTTTGCTAATAAGAGCGATTAATAAATACAAATGCTGATTTTTCTGCTATTTCGAAAGAAATATGGTTATTTATAGCATAATTTGAGTTTCCAATGGTGCTATCTCTTGGAATTTTAAGGTTATTTAGTGGATAATATAATCCTTTTGAATTATTAATAACAACATAATCAAGGTAAGGAATGATAGAAATTGTCGTTTTTATAGGTGCTTCTAAAGAAACCATTTCTTTTTCTTCAAAATACATTATTTCTTCAATGCTTGAAACTAACTTACAATTGATATTTAGTTCTTTTGCAATCTTTAATAAAGAAAGGTTTGAATAAAAATGATCTGTTCTTCCGCCACGATAATTATATATAGAAATATTTTCTATTCCAATTTCAGAGGCATATCTTATTGCCTTTTCTCCATCTGTGTAATCTTTTTCAACTGGACATAGTATTTTTTTACAATCATATTGTGAATAATCACCTAGACTATCCATATCCCCGATTAATACATCACACTTTTTTGATTTCAAAGATTTTATTGCAGCATCAGTACAAATAATAAAATTTTCTTTTATTTCTATATTATCAATATCACCATTTAATACTATTGCTGCGTTCTTTATTTTTTGATTTATTTCATCCATTCGTGTCTTTTCTTATCTTTCTTTATTACAATACTAGCAATTACAATAACTAGCATAAATACAGCTAAAATTGCAGCAGCAATAATCATATATCTATATATCTTATTATTCTCATCTAGATTTGCACTACTTGTACGAGCTTGTGCTTCTTTTACTTCAGCAACATTAATTAAACTACTGGTTTCAACATCTTCAACAACTATTGTAGTATTATCAACGGTTACTTTTACAGTGTAGTTACCTTCTGGTAAATAATTTATGTAATAATATCCAGCTTGATTAATAACACCTTCATATTCTTTATCATTTTCATCAACTGCTACTACTTTTAAAGTACTTGTTGTGCTCTTTAATTCAGTTTCACCACTATATAATTCTATTTGTCCGACAATTCTCTCTGTATCATCAGTTTCACTAAATGGTTCAAATTCTCCATCTTCATTTACATATGGATTAACTCGAGTATATTTTGATTCATTCATATACAATGTATTTTGTGTTGAACCATAACTTTGAATGAAGAACATTCCGATAATTTTTCTTAATTCATCATCTGATAATCTTGCTTGTGGTATATAGTACCCTTCTTCACTCTTTTTCAAATTCATATAAATAGTAGTGAAATAATAATCTATTGTCATGACGTGTGTTGGAGTAAAACCACCATATTTACTACCCAATCCTTTTAAATAAATCCAAGCAGCATTTTCTGTTAATAATTTTGTTGTTTCTAATTTTAACTCATCAGTAACAAATGAAGGTGTTGTCATTTTTCCTAAACCTTTTGATTCATAGAATCTGAAACACATATCATAGTTTGTTCCATATCCTTCTACCAAAACACCATGATCAGCAATATCTTTAACTGCTTGAGCTGCTAAGTAACAAACTGGCATATCTTTAACATATTCATCTCTACAATTAACAAATCCGCTTACAACAGATCCAACTGGGAAATAGGGATCAATTAAAGCTGCTCTAACTGGAACTAAAGATGCACTAATTTCTTTTTTATCATATAAAGTACATAAATATTGGCTAACTGCACATGTTAATTGTCCACCCATTGAGTGTCCAGCTAAATAAAGTTTTCCTTCATAATCCTTTCCTAAATATTTAATAATATCGTTTGCGTATATAACTGAAACTGGAATTTTAGGATTTGTCGGATCATCAACTGCTGTTAAAACTCCTGTTGCACCTTCAGATTCATATGTTTTATATCTTAAACTTGGTTCAACAGTTTCAGTCCCCTCTCCTATACTCCAAATCTTTCTATCTACAACTGAAACAAGTTCTAATCCTTGATCTGCTAACTGATTCCAATAGAAAATTCCAACATTATACCCTTGGTCAAGATAATAGTTGTAATAATTTGGTTCGTACACGTATTCAGGAAATTTCTTGTCTTTTAACGCATTAATAGTAGTTCCTGTTAGAGAAAATCCTTCTCTATACATACTTTCGTTTGGTTTCCATCCATGAGCGTAAATAAAAGTAGGTTTAGTTTTATCTATTTCAGCATCTTTAGTTGGTACTTTTTGATTCTTTTCAGTAAACCAATACACGCCTGTATCTAATTTATTAAAATATTCAATTCCCCAATCACTTATTGTTAAATTTTTGGCTTCTGCTCTTTCGATATTTCCAATTATTAAGAACATAGCCATAAACATACAAAGAATAATAACTAATGAAATAAACAACAAACCACTTTTTTTCATACTTACCTACTTTTTTATTTTAAAATGAAGCATAAAACTTCCTTAATACGTAAAATATTATATCAAACTTACTTATTTTATACAATATTGACCATTGTGCTTTTAAATAATTATATTATTTAATTGACTTTTATATCTTTTTTTTTATAAAATTTAAAAAAATTTATGGAGGAAATAAACAATGAAAGAATATAATGTTGCTGTCGTTGGTGCGACAGGAATGGTTGGAAGAAAGTTTTTAGACGTATTAACAGAAAGAAAACTTCCAGTTAAGAACTATTATCTTTATGCTTCAAGTAAGAGTGCTGGTAAAGTAATCAATTTCATGGGTAAAGATCATGTAGTTTTAGAATTGAAAAAAGAAAATGTTGAAGGTAAAAACATTGACTACGCTTTATTTTCAGCAGGTGGTTCAACAAGTAAAGAGTTCGCTCCTATCTTCGCTGAATTAGGAATTACAGTTATTGATAACTCAAGCCAATGGAGAATGGATCCTACAGTTCCATTAGTAGTTCCTGAAGTTAATCCAGAAGCAAGTTTAAAGAATCATCACATTATTGCAAATCCAAACTGCTCTACTATACAAGCTGTTGTTGCCTTAAAGCCTTTACATGATAAATATAAGATCAAAAGAGTTGTATACTCAACATACCAAGCAGTTAGTGGTGCTGGAGTTGCTGGATATAATGATTTAGTTACACAAGCTAAAGAAGGTGAAACAAAGAAATTCCCATACCCTATTTTTGGTAACTGTATTCCTCAAATTGATGTATTCTTACCAAATGGATACACAAAAGAAGAAGAAAAAATGATTAATGAAACCAAAAAGATTTTAAATGACTACTCTATCAAAGTAACAGCTACAACAGTTAGAGTCCCTGTTGAATATGGACACAGCGAATCAATTAATGTTGAATTCTGTAAACCATGTACAAAAGAAGGTATTATTGAAGCTTTAAGTAACTATCCTGGAATTATTGTTGTTAATGATGATGCTAATCTAAAATATCCAATGCCTTTATATGCTGCTAATCATGATGAAGTATATGTTGGTAGAATTAGAATCGATGATACAGTTGAAAGTGGCTGTAACCTTTGGGTTGTTGCTGATAATATCAGAAAAGGCGCTGCTACTAATGCAGTTGAAATTCTTGAATATTTAATATCTCAAGATAAATAATAAACTTATTGGAGAACCAAGAATGATTAATGTTTTAATATATGGAATTAATGGAAAAATGGGAAATGTCTTATACAAGACTATTTTAAAAGAACCAAACATGAAATTGGTTTGTGGTATTGATAAATATATCAGTGATGAAAAATTACCATGTACTGTTTATTCTTCAACAAATGAAGTTACAGAAAAAATAGATTGTATTATTGATTTTTCTAACCATGTAAGCGTTAATGATTACATTCCATTTGCTTTAAAAAATAATATCGCATGTGTAATTGCTTCTACTGGCTTTACTCCAGAAGAACTAGATTTAATTATTAATGCTTCAAAACATATTCCTATATTAAAATCAGGCAATATGAGTTTAGGTGTAAATCTAATATTACAATTATCAAAAATGGCTGCTAAAGTTTTAGGAAATAAGGCTGATATTGAAATTGTAGAACAACATCATAATAAAAAGATAGATGCTCCAAGTGGAACTGCCCTTCTCTTAGCTGATGGAATAAAAGAAGTATTACCAGAAAAAACATATAACATTGGAAGAAAAGGTTTATCTCCAAGAGAAAAAAATGAAATTGGTATTAGTTCAGTTAGAGGCGGAACTATTATTGGAAAACATGATGTAATGTTTATTATGGATAACGAAGTTGTTACTATTAAACATGAAGCTGAATCTAGACAAATATTCGCTAATGGTGCTGTAACCGCTGCAAACTTCATTGTTGGTAAAAATCCAAGATTATATTCAATGGAAGATATTTTTGTTGATTAATCGAAAAATTAAATACTTAATACATTAAAAAGCAAGGAAGCAAAAACTGCTTCCTTATTTTTTATATCCTATTACTTATAATTATACTTGAAAAACTTTTTTAATTTTGAAATTACTATATCTACTTCTTTTTTTATGTTATTGAAGAATTTCCATCAACTATCCATTATATATTTTAAATGATTCCAAGAACGTTAAATATTTCACTCCCTGCTTGTGGGCGTAATTTCATTTAACATTTATGCACCAACTTGGGGCGTAATTTATAATCAGCAAATAATTCATAAAATTATTTCATGTATTGCAAGTTTCTATAAGATGCTTCAATTATTATTTTAATTATTTGGTTTATATCTTATTTAATGAATTCTTTTAATTTTGAAATTACTATATCTACTTCTTCTTTCGTGTTTTCAAATGAGAATGAAAATCTTACAGATGATTTTGCCCTATTCTCATCATATATTGATGTAATTACTATTGATGGTTGTTCAGAACCAGATGTACAAGCTGATCCGCTGCTGACACAAATTTTGTTCATATCTAAGAACATTACAATACTTGGTCCACTATATCCATCAAAATATACATTTGATATTCCTACTGATCTATTAGCTTTTT
>JAIKVY010000178.1 GCA_024685275.1 Clostridia bacterium | reverse complement strand
AGAAATAAAGAAAATATGAGTAGTGAAGCTATAAAAACATTTATTGAAGGATAATCATCACAAATCATTCTCTTGAAATGCCCCGTTATATAATATAAAATTATATTATAAACAGGAGGCAACATGAACTTAGAATTAAACACAAAAGAGAGAGAAACACTACTAGGTATTCTTAAAACTGAATGCTTTGAACTTGAGGAAGAAATCAATTCTGAACCAAATGAAAAAGATAAAAAAGGTTTAGAAAAAGAACTAGAAGTAGTTAAAAATCTATTAGAGAAACTTTCATAATGAAAAGGGTGTCACTTAAAACGACACCCTTTTCTTTTAAAATATGTACAAAAAATGACACATATAGTTAATTTTGGCCACATTTGGAGTTAACTTTTCCCAAAACACCTTTATTTAAGGCTATTAATTTGATAAAATTAATAATAGTTTAAACCTATTACTTTAGTTAAAAATTTTATTAAGGAGTAGTTTATGTTAGGAGCGATTATTGGAGATATTACTGGTTCAAGATTTGAATGGCACAACATTAGAAAAAAAGAATTTGAACTACTATCTAATCTCTCATTTTATACTGATGATACAGTTATGACTTTAGCAATTGCAAAAGCTATACTTGATAGCAATAAAAATGTTGATAATCTTCGTGTTCTATCAATTAAGTATATGCAGCAGTATGGAAGAAAACATCCGAACGCTGGATATGGTGCTCGTTTTAATCAATGGTTATATTCCGACGATCCAAAACCATATGGTAGTTGGGGAAATGGTGCGGCCATGAGAGTAAGTGCGTGTGGTCTTGCTGCTTCTTCACTTGAAGAAGCCATAATCCTTGCCAGAACCGTTACAGAAGTTACACACAATCATTTAGAAGGTATCAAAGGAGCCGAAGCGATTGCCGTTGCTATTTATATGGCTAAAACTGGTTGCTCAATTATTGATATTCAAGACTATATTCAAAGAAATTATTACAATATAGATTTTAGACTTGATGATATTCGTAACACATATAAATTTAATGAATCATGTCAGGAGACTGTTCCTCAGGCGCTTGAAGCTTTTTTTGAATCAACCGATTTTGAAGATGCGATACGCAACGCGGTATCAATTGGTGGAGATAGTGATACAATAGCCGCAATTACAGGAAGTGTGGCTGAAGCTTACTATGGAATACCATCCGCAATGAGTAAACAAGCAATAACTTATTTAACAAAAGATTTAATTGATATACTCGTAGATTTTGAAAATAAGTATTCTCTTACCAGAGAAAATAGTGAACCCGTTGAATATACGCCAGTGTCCAGGGAAGAAGCTGTTCAATATACAATGGAACTTTTTGATAATGAACCAGAAGATAAAGAAGAAATGGTAACCGGAAGCAAACTTAAATCCCACCTATACAAATGCTGTGATATATTGCGTGGGCCCGTTCTTCGAGGATTGTATAAGAGCTATGTTATACCCATTGTATTCTTTAAGAGAATATCTGATGTTTATGATGAAGAGTATAAAGAGATATATAAAAAGTATGATGGAATTCCCGAACTTATATCTCGTCATAAATTTAGTTTCGCAATACCTAGGGGATGTCACTGGAACGATCTTCGTAAACAAACAAAGGATGTTGGTACATATTTCAATAATTGTATGATGGCTTTAGAACAAGCTAATCCCGATTCATTAGGTGGAGTATTCTCTGGATTTGATGAAGCTCAATGGACAAATCTAGAAATTATAGACGACAATCGAATGAAAAACCTTGTCGAGCATATTTCAAAGATGAAAATGGGAAACAAAAATTACTCAGCAGATGTTATGGGCGATACTTATGAATATCTTTTGAAGGAATTTGCAACAATAGAAAAACAAAATGGTGGTCAGTTCTATACTCCAAGAACTATTGTTAAGCTGATGGTTCAAATACTAAATCCACAAAAGGGCGATACTATTTATGATCCTGCTTGCGGTACCGGAGGCATGCTTATTGAGGCTATTCGACAAATGAAAGCTGGTAATTATGCTTATGGAAAAATTTTTGGCCAGGAAAAAGTGTTTTCAACATCGTCCATAGCTAGAATGAATTTATATCTTCATGGAGCAAGAGAGTTCACTATTGCACATGGTGATACTTTGCGCAATCCTGCTTTTAGTTATGATGATAGTATGAGAAAATTCGATCATGTTCTTGCTAATCCACCATTCGGTTTATCTAAATGGGGTAGTGATCGGTGGGAACATGACAAGTATGGAAGAAATATTTGGGGAACACCATCTAATTCAAATGCCGATTGGGCATGGATTCAGCACATTGTATCTTCTATGAATCAAGAAAAAGGGAAAGCAGCCTTTATAATGTCTGAAGGTGTATTGTTTCATGACCACAAGGAAAAAACAATGAGAGAAAAACTAGTAAAAAGTGATAAGGTTGAATATATTATTGCATTACCAGTAGGAGTTTTCTTTGGCGCAAATGTTTCTGCATATATAATAGTATTAAATAATAGAAAAAAGGAATCACACAAGAATAATATTCTTTTTATAGATGCATCTTCTGAATATACACCATATAGAGCATTGAAAGTTATGGAAGAAACAAATATTAAGAACGTATATAACTTAATTGCTGGATATCATAACGTAATTGATAAATGTGCTCTTGCTGATTTAAAAACTATAGCTTCTCATAATTTTGATTTAGTTCCTAATAAATATATAAAAAAAACAAAAGCAGAAATTATTCAACCAGAATTAATTAAACAGGAATATATTGAAAGTGTAAAAAACACTTTAAAATGTGAACAAGATTTGATAAATCTTCTTAAGAAAGGAGGATATATTGATGAGTAATAGTAGAATAGATGATAAGGTTCTTGACGCATATTTATATGAATCTGCAGATTTACTTCGAGGCACTATTCCTGGCGCTGAATATCAAAATTATATTTTCCCCCTTTTATTTCTTAAGCGCATTTCAGATGTTTATGAAGAGGAATACCAAAAAGCAGTTGAACTATTTGGAGATGATGATTTATTAATATCTAGGTATAAGTTCTCTTTTTCAATACCAGAGAAATGTCGTTGGAAATATCTCCGTAACACAACGAAAGACGTTGGAACAAAAATAATAAAAATGTTTGAAACAATTCAAAACGAAAATCCAGTGTTAATCGGTGTGTTTGGCAATCAAAATTGGGCAAATAAGGAAAAATTACCAGATTATTTACTGCATGATTTAGTTGAACATTTTTCTAAATTAACGTTGTCTTTAGAAACATGTCCAGAGGATGAACTTGGAAATGCTTATGAAATACTTTTAAAAAGATTTGCTGATGATGGAGGAAACACGGCTCAAGAGTTCTATACAAATAGAACTGTGGTAAAATTGATGGCTGAAATTCTTGACCCAAAGACAAATGAATCTATTTATGATCCCACTTGTGGAACGGCTGGAATGTTAATTTCATCAATATATCATGTTAAAAATCAAAATAAAGAGTGGCGCAATATGAAGGTATATGGCCAAGAAATTACTCCACTAACCGCATCCATTGCAAAAACCAATCTATTTTTAAATGGTGTAAAGGAGTTTAAAATTGCAACAGGAGACACTTTAGAGCACCCTGCATTTTACGAAAATGAAAAAATTAAACAGTTTGATGTGGTCTTAGCTAATCCACCATATTCTATAAGTCAATGGAACAGGACTGCATTTGAACACGACAAGTATGGAAGAAACTTTTTAGGGACTCCATCACAAGGGAACGCGGATTATGCATTTTTTCAACATATATTAAAAAGTATGGACCCTAATACTGGAAGATGTGCGATCTTGTTTCCTCACGGTGTGTTAACTAGAGATGAAGAAGATTTTATGAGGGAAAAACTTGTAAAAGAAGATTTAATCGATTGCATTATTGGTATAGGAAAAAATTTATTCTATAATTGCCCAATGGAAGCTTGTATTATTATTTGTAGATCTGTAAAACCAAACGACAGAAAAGGGAAAATATTGTTTATTGATGCCAAAAATGAAGTTACTAGAAAGAATTCATACAGTTTTTTAGAAGAAAAGCACATAGAGAAAATCAAAAAAGCGTACAATCTATTCAATAATTGTGATGGGTTTGCATATGTTGCTGATTTGGATGAGATTGGACAAAATAAATTTAAACTGGGTATTTCTCGTTATGTTCATAAACTATACATTGAAGAAGATGTAAGTTCAAACGAAGCAATTGGTGAATGGTTGTTTCAATCAAATCGATTAAATGCTGAAACTAAAGCCGTTATTAAAAAGCTGGAGGCGTAGTTATGGGTAATAAAGTAAAATTAGGTGATGTAGTATCTAGAGTTCAAGATAAAGTGAATAAAGATAATACTAATTTGGAATACTATATTGGCGGCGAACATATTGACGAGCATAGAAGAGTTATCACAAAGAAAGGGGTTTTGAAAGGTAGCACTATTGGACCTGCATTTCATATGCGCTTTATGCCTGGCGACGTATTATTAATGTCTAGGAATCCCCACTTATGTAAAGCATCAATGGCAGATTTCGAAGGTATATGTTCTGATGTGAGCTATGTCATTAGAACTAAAAATGAGTCTATTTTTTCACAAAGATTATTGCCGTTTGTTGTACAAACTAAAGCATTTTGGAAGTTTGCTGAAGAACATAAGCGAGGTGGAATGCCGTTTTTCCTAAATTGGAGAGATTTTGCAGAATTTGAGTTTAATTTGCCAGACATAGAAGAGCAAAAAAAAATAGCTGATCTACTTTGGGCTGCAGAAATGACTAAACAGGCCTATGAAAAACAATTGCATTTAACAAATGAACTTATAAAATCACGATTTATCGAGATGTTTGGGGATGTTACATTGGAGTCACAAAATACAGTAAAGCTAGGCTTAATATGTAAAACAGTAGGTGGAGGAACACCCACAACAAAGAAACCAGAGTACTATGAAGGAAATATTCCTTGGATTACAACAGTTTCCCTAGGGCCAAACTATATTGATGGATCAGATGCAAAGGGTTATATAACACCAGAAGCTATTAATAATAGTGCAACAAAGCTAATTTCTCCAAATAGTGTTATGGTAGGAACAAGAGTTGGTGTAGGAAAATGCTCAGTAAATACTGTTCCAATTTGTACGAATCAAGATATTAATTCGATAACTGATTTAGATTTAAACAAATATTTACCTTTATTTATTAAGAATGTTGTTGATTCTTATCAATCATATTTTGATTCTATAAAAAAAGGTTCTACTATTCTTGGAATAACTTCTGATGATTTAAAAAAAATCAATGTTCCAAAAGTTTCATTAAATGTTCAAAAAGAGTTTGTTTCCTTTATTGAACTAATCGACAAATCGAAATTTGAGTTAGTTCAATCTATAGATAAAGTAGAAAAAATCATTAGGTCTTTGTCAGAAGAAATTTTTGCTTAAAAGGAGAAAAATATGCCTATAAATGAAGCGTCTTGGGAAAATAAAGTAATAGAAACAATTTCATCTTTGGGTTGGAAATATATTCCTGCCGAGGAATTACCAAGAAATTATAGCGATATTATGGTTGAAAAGTATTTAAAAAGTGCTTTAATACGTTTAAATCCAGAGATATTTCAGAATCCATCATACGCAGATCAAGTTATTTATAAACTAAGAACATTTTTTCTAGAAACCGAAACTCATAATCTAATAGACCTAAATGAGCGTTTCAGAGAGTTTGTTCTAGAACATAACTCTTTTCCTTTTGGACAAAACGGTAAAAGCGTACCTGTTCAAATATTCGGAACTCTTTCAAAGGGTAATGTTGACCAAAATGAATATGTAGTCACTAATCAGTGGGTGTATCCAGAAGTCGAAGGCGGTAAAAGATTAGATATAGTATTGTTAGTAAATGGTATACCAATGGTAATTGGCGAACTAAAAACTCCTGTGCAAGAAGGAATAACTTATCTAGACGCCATCAAAGATATTCGTGATTACGAAAATTCAATACCAAAAATGTTTACAGCTAGTATACTTAATTTTGCGACAGAAGGAAAATGCTATCGATATGCTGCAGTAAAAAGTCCTATTCAATATTGGGGTCCTTGGTACAATCGTAATCACAAAAAAGAAGGCACATTGATTGATGTTTTAAAGAGTATAAAAGATATGCTTGTTCCAGAAAAAATAATGGATATTTTTGAGTTTTATACACTTTTCTCAACGTCTGGCGAAGACTTTCAAAAATATAAAGTGATATGTCGTTACCAACAATTTGAGGGAGCAAATGCTATTGTAAATAGAGTGCGTGCTGGCAGTCCCAAAAAAGGTCTTATTTGGCATTTTCAGGGTAGTGGTAAGTCATATTTAATGTTGTTTGCTGCTAAAAAACTTCGTTCACTTCCTGAATTAAATAATCCAACTGTTATTGTTGTTGATGATAGAGTTGATCTAGAGTCTCAAACATCTGGCGTCTTTACTAATGCAAATGTTCCAAATCTAGAAAGCGCGTCAACTATTAAGGAATTAACTGATGACTTAAAAGGCGATCTTCGCAAAATTATCATAACAACAATATTTCGATTTAAAGATGCAACAAAACCATTAAACTATAGTTCAAACATCATTTTATTATGTGATGAATGTCATAGAACTCAAGAAGGTGACCTAGGAAAATGTATGAGAACCGCTTTGCCTAATGCGTTTTTCTTTGGATTGACAGGTACCCCTATTAATCAACTATATCGTAACACTTTTGAGACTTTCGGTTCTGTGGAAGACCCTGATAACTATATGAGCAAATATGATTATTATGATTCTATTCGTGATAAAGCAACGCTGCCACTTAAATTTGAATCGGTCCCTGTTGATTTAAAAATAGATAAAGATAAAATTATTAATGGACTTAAAGAAGTTGTCGGAGAATTAAGTGAAGAAGAACAAAGTAAATTGGCTGCTAAATTGACTCTTGCTGCCATTGTAAAGGCACAAGATCGTATTGAAAAAGTATGCAAACACATATACGAACACTATAAGTCAAAAATAGAACCAACTGGTTTAAAGGGTCAGGTAGTTTGTTATGATAGAGACTGCTGTGTTAGATATAAAAAAGAGTTTGATAAACTGTTCGGAAACGAAGATTCTACAATTATTGTTATGGATACTCATAATGATAAGGCGGATGATTACAAGGAATATAGATTGTCGAAAGATGAAGAAGAACATATTTTAAATCGTTTTCGTGATAAGAATGATCCAATTAAACTTGTTATAGTAACATCAAAACTATTAACTGGATTTGACGCACCAATACTGCAAGTAATGTATTTGGATAAGCCTATGAGAAATCATACTTTACTCCAAGCTGTATGCAGAACTAATCGTCTTTTTGGCCAAACGAAGACCTATGGACTTATTGTAGATTACTTTGGCCTTTTTGACGAGGTTGCTAAGGCGTTCACATTTGATGATGAAAAAATGAGAAAGATTGTCGAAAATGTGGATGGTGTAAAGGAAGACTTCAAAAAATACTACTATATATGCTTAAATTACTTTTTAGGTATAGATAGAACGTCTGATGGCGTTGAAACTCTTATGGATGCCCAAGAACGTCTAGTTAATGAAAAAGTACGTGAAGAGTTTGGTTCAAATTATCGTGCTCTATCTAGAGCATATGAAATTATATCTCCTGATACATTCTTGAACCCATATGCAAAGGATTATAAATGGTTATCAAAAGTTTATGCGTCTATAAGGCCAACAGACAATTCAAAACTAATATGGGCTTTGCATGGAACAAAGACGCTTGAGCTTGTTCAAGGTAGTGTTAATGTTGAACAGATACATGATTCGATTGACGTGCTTTTATCTGGGCAAATAGTCCAAGAAGTAGTAGATAAGGCATTAGCTGCTAAGAAAGCAGCGTTAATTAAAATTAATATAGAAGCTGTTTTACATGTTCATGAAGGCGATCCTAAATATCAAAAACTTGCAGAAAGAATGGAAGAATTGAAGAATAAATATAGTCAAGGATTAATAGACAGTGTTGAATTTATGAAACAACTATGTGAATTGGCTACTGATATTCGTCAAGTTGAAAAATATGGAGAGCCTAAACCAGTTCAGGTAGATGGCAAGAAAGTGTTAACAAGATTATTTAATGAAGTAAAAAATAAGCAAACACCAGCGATGGTAGAAAAAATTGTTGATGATATCGATAGGATAGTAACAATCACAAGGTTCCCGGGATGGCAGCAAAGTAAATCTGGTAAAAATGAAGTAAACAATGCTTTAATGGGTATCTTATTTGGAAAATATCGTATTAGAGACGTTGAATTATTTGATAAAGCAATGGAATACATTATTAAATACTACTAAATAATACCATTTCATATAAATATATGAAAAACTGCATTCATATAATTGATCTTTGAAATAGAAAAAGGTCTGATGTGGTAAGATAAAGAAGTTTCGAATAATGGTTCAAAATATAAAACATACATTAAACGCATATGGCATTAACACCAAAAGAAGATGGTTAAAAGAGTACATTGATCCTTCCATCAAGATATATCTATTCAAATATACTCAAATATGATTCAATCCATTGGTAAACGATATTATAAGTATATTTAAATATCACAACAAAAAACATAGTTATTTATAGATTGGTTATATGTTGCTTAGTTATTTTTCCTACGTCATATAAAATGTCGCCCTATAGGGCGACCTTTTAATTTTGCTCTTTTGTTATAAACAAATCATAAAATACAGGAGGACAAAAACATGACAATTAATTATGAACGGTATGAAAACAGTGTTGTAGTATACATCAATATAATTAATAAAAAAGGGCGTAAAGTTAGAGTCCCTAAAGTAGTAAAAGAGTATGATCTCCATTAGAGATTTGCCTATCTTAAAAAGGACCAAAAATAGAGATTTATTGTATAAATCTTATTTTTAATATGTACTATTTTTGGTGCATTGTTTTTATTGTTTGAATGATATAATATATGATGTAATTTTTTCGCATAAAAAAGGAGGAACTGTGGCAATAACTTGGAATTGGCGCCAAGACTTTGGTACCATACATTTTAAAAATGGAAAAATATTTCACCTATTTGGTGGAGAAAACTCTCTAGCTGTATTGCTTTATCTCTATCACAACAAAACGATTGATAAAGATATGTTTGTCTTCGAGAAATACTGGTCCGATGAAGAGTCTCTTGAAAGAGACCTAGGATTAATAGAAAACTATGATGAAAAGATAGAAAATATGTATGAAGACGAAATAGATCACATAGAATTAAACACATTCTATACTGAATTAAAAGTATATCGTATAGCCTTTCTATTTTCTAAAGCTAAGTTTAAAGTAATACTATATTATAGTGAAGGAGATAAAAATTAGTGCCAAAAAAGAAACCTAAAAATGAATATGACTTCTCATTAAAAGGGATAGCCAATCATCTGAAACCTATCTTTAAAGGATTTAGTAAAGATGAAGCCTTAAGTGATTATTATAAGATAGTCTCTTATACCATCAGTAACTCTTCTGATTCTAAGAAAACAGAAGAGTGGGAAAGAAGAGAAGATGAAGCAGTAAAATTAATTAAAAAGTATGGTGAATATAATACTAAATTAATATCTGAAAGCTTCGCAATGCTACTAGAAGTAATTATGGAAGATGCTGGTGAAGGAATATATAAAGATTGGTTAGTAGAACTATCCAAGCTTATATATATTCAAGAAGAATTTAATAATAAGTATTATACAAACTATGAAATAGCTAAAAAGGTAATTAAATCTAATACCAATATAGATTCATTTAAGTATAAAGATGTATCAGTATATAAAGATAAAAATGTAGGTACAGGAACATCTCTTATAGCCTTATGTGATCTTATGCAAGAAAATAATATAGACTATACAAAAAAATTACTAGTATACTGTGAAGGATTAAACCAAGTAGAATCCTATATGGCCTATATTCAATTATCATTTATTGGTGTAGCAGGTAGATTTATTATAGATAATAAAATATATGACACACCAATGCTAAAAACTAAATGGTTAAAATTTAAAGAATATATAAAATAGATTCATAACACTGATTGTTTTATACAATCGATATTGCCAAGTATGATAATATAAAGTATAGAGTAATAAACTTTTACACAATATACTGATTGAAGAGGCCAAAATGATAAACGACATTTATGAAACAATATGTTTATTAGAAAATTGTAGAGATCATGTCATCTCTATTACAAAGAAAACAATTTATGCATTTTTGAATGGTCATTTCAAAGATGATAACCTAAATGATTATTTTAGTGAAAACCAACTTTTTGGCAAGTATATGGATCAAAAAGACCTAAATCAATTAATCAAAAAGTACCTTAAATATTTAGTTGAACGTAGAAGAATAGGATGTTTTGAAAGCGAAAAACCTGGCGTTGATTGTTATTTTTCAATAAGATACAAAAATGGTATTCATACAAACCTTAATAAATATGTAAATAATAAAAAAGACGAGATATTTCTTCATAACGATGAAGGATGTATTCCTTTTTCTTTAACAGAGTTTAAAAGTATTAACGAAAACTATTTCTTAAAATGTATGTTTGAGTGCTACCCTTTAGTTGACACGTCGAACTTGATTAGAACCGAAAGAATATATTCGTGGATTGACTCTTTTAGAACACTTAAAAATATAGCTAATAATCGCGATTTTTATGAAACAACAAAATTTTTATTTGAATATAAAATAAAAACAACAAAACAATATTTTTACTTAGATTTGGTGATGAGAAATCATTTATATTCACAAATAATAGAGTTTAAACAAAAAAATATTTACGATGTTTTCTATAATTCACAAATAGCAAGAAAACTCAAGTTTGAATCATCTGTTTATGATGATGATGAAGATGATCTTCTTGGGTCATATATATTATGCACAAGGGATGATTCAAACTCGTATATTGAACTAGAAGAACTTTTCGAAATTATCAGTTCTGAAAGTGCGATTCAAAGGCTTTAAATTTTTATCTAAATGTAGTATATAGAATAAACACAATAAATAAGACGGTAGTCACCAAACTACCGTCTTTTTATATTTATAACTTACAGTATTCTAACTCCATTGTTTCTTTTGTACCAGCATTTATTACCTTTTTGTAAGCGTCCGATGGAGCGTTTTCCATTTGTCTTTCTTCATTTGTAAATGTTACCACTTTAATTCCATCTATTTCGCCTAACACAATTTCATGGCCATACCATATTTTTCCTTCTTTAATATGGACGTGTTCATATTGTTCTTTAGTTATTAGGTACGCTCTACCTATTGTACTGCCTTTTTTGTTAGGGTCTAGGAAAGCTGCTCCATGATTATTCCATCTACTAGATGAGTTTCCATAATATAATTCATATGGTACTTCAACTCTTAGACTACATAATGGTTCCGATTGGTTCTTACATGGATCATTTGTAGCTTTTACATTATATTCATCATCACCTTTACCAGTTAAATAGCACATAAATCTTCTTTTAAGCATATTGCTTCCATAACATACATACCATCTGTAATTATCTTTGTTCTCTTCTTTAATAAAGTATTTAATTTCTTCCATATTTTTCACGCTCCTATTATATACATATACTATTGCATCACATTCTTTATTGTCTATAGTTACCTTTACAAATTCTCTTTTGTATAGGTAACCATTAGATTCTAAGCAATCTAGTTTTAATACATCTTTAAGTGTTACATACATACATTCTCCATAGATGTATGTATTTTTAATATTTGATTTAACAATACCTGGAAATGATGGTGATACTTGATACATTTTATAACCACTTAATATAGCTCTTTTTCTATTTACTGGTTTATGTAGATAATTACTATTAGACTCACCCTTCATTAAGGTACCGTATACAAATA
>JAIKVY010000145.1 GCA_024685275.1 Clostridia bacterium | reverse complement strand
TGAAGTAAGTAGAAGTTTAGCTGCTTGTGAGGGAGCTATATTAGTAGTTGATGCAACACAAGGAATAGAAGCACAAACACTTGCTAATCTTCATTTAGCTCTTGATAATAATTTAAAAATTATACCAGTTATAAATAAAATTGACTTGCCAGCAGCAGATCCCGAAAAAGTAACTAGTGAACTTGTAGATTTAATTGGATTTGAAAAAGACGAGATAATTTTATGCAGTGCTAAAACGGGAGAAGGTATAGAAGAACTATTAGATGCGGTTGTTAATAGAATTCCAGCACCAGTATCTACTAGTGATAAATTTAGAGCTTTAATATTTGATAGTTATTTTGATTCATATAAAGGAATAGTTACTTTAATAAGAGTGGTTGACGGAAGTATTTCAGTTGGTGATAAAATCAAAATGCTTTCGAACGATAAAGTATATGAAGTATTAGAACTTGGTAAACATACGCCTAGAGAAAAATCTTTAAAAACTTTATCAGCAGGTGAAGTTGGATATTTAAGTGGAAGTATTAAAAGTATTGAAGATGTTAGAGTGGGGGATACTATATCAAAGAGTGGGGAAGAAGTGAGTAGACTTCCGGGATATAAAGAAATGAAACCAATGGTATTTTCTGGACTTTATCCAATAGATTCTTCTAAATATAATAATTTAAAAGAAGCATTACAAAAATTAAAATTAAATGATTCAGCTTTAACATTTGAACCAGAAACATCAACTGCATTAGGTTTTGGATTTAGATGTGGTTTTTTAGGACTTCTTCATATGGAAATAATTGAAGAAAGGTTAGAGAGAGAATTCATGCTTGATATTATTACAACTGCTCCTAGTGTTTCGTATATTGTTAATAAAACAAATGGAGAACAAATTGTAATTGATAATCCATCTAAACTTCCACCTATGACAGAAATTGATTCGATAGAAGAGCCAATTGTTAAAGCATTTATTTATTCTCCACCTAACTTTGTTGGACCAATTATGGATTTATGTCAACAAAAGCGTGGTATTTACAAGAATTTAACATATATCGATACAAACAGAGTAAAAATTGATTATACAATTCCTTTAAGCGAAATTGTATATGATTTCTTTGATAATCTTAAATCTAGGACAAAAGGATATGCTAGTTTAGATTATGAATTTGATTGTTATAAAAAAGATGATTTAATTAAACTTGATTTTCTTTTAAATGGCGATGTATGTGATGCTCTCAGTATTATTTTGCATAGAGAAAATGCTTATCAAAGAGGAAGACAAATTGCTGAAAAGTTAAAAGATGTTATTCCAAGACAATTATTTGAAATTCCAATCCAAGCAGCAATAGGTAATAAAGTTATTGCTAGAGAAACTGTTAAAGCGTTAAGAAAAGACGTTTTAGCAAAATGTTATGGTGGAGATATAACTAGAAAGAAAAAACTACTAGAAAAACAGAAGGAGGGAAAGAAGAGAATGAGACAAATTGGTAATGTTGAAATACCAAGTGAAGCTTTCATGTCTATTCTTAAATTTGATGATGACCAATAATAATCTTAGCATATATATACATATCCCATTTTGTAAGAAAAAGTGTGCATATTGTTCTTTTTATTCGTTAGCAAATAAAGAGGATAAAATGGAAGCATATTTTGATGCTTTAAATAAAGAAATATTAAACTTTTCAAAAGATAACGATAAAAAGGTTGAAACAATTTATTTTGGTGGTGGAACACCAAGTTTTGTTGATTCAAAGTATATTTCAAAAATCCTTGAGACAATTAATAAAAATTATGATACAAGCGAAGTTAAAGAAGTAACTCTAGAGGCTAATCCAGAATATAGTAGTGAATTTAAAACATATAAAGAGTTAGGAATTAACAGACTTAGTTTAGGAATACAATCATTAGATGATTCAATTCTTAAGTTATTAGGAAGAATTCATAATGCTGATACAGCTAAAAAAGCTCTTGAAAAAGCAAATGAATATTTTAATAATGTTTCAGGAGATTTAATTATTGGCGTAACAAAAGAACAAAATAGTTTAGAAGATGCTAAATACATCAAAGATTATGTTAAACACATATCTATGTATATGTTATCAGTAGATGATGCAACACCTTTAATGGATATGATTAATAAAAATGAGTATACAATTTTAGATGATGATTCTATGATAGATAAGTACAACGAAATGTATCATTATTTAGAAAACGAAGGCTTTTTAAGATATGAAACATCTAATTTTGCTAAAGATGGATATAAAGCTATTCATAATTGCAAATATTGGGATTTATCTAATTATATTGGCTTTGGAGCATCAGCTCATTCATATGTTGATGATAAAAGATTCCATAATGTATCAAATATAAATTCATACATAGAAAAAGTTAATTTAGGGGATGGTTCTAATTATTTTTATGATAGAAACTCAAGTAAATATGAAAGAAATTTGGAATATATAATGCTCGCATTACGTACTACAAAGGGAATTGATTTAGAAGAGTATAAGAAATTATTTAATAAAGATTTTTTAGAAGAATTTAACGTGCCTATCACCGCATTGAAACCTTTTTATGACGTTGATGACAAGCACGTTGCAATAACTCCTAATTTTTTCTTAGTTCAAAATAAAATAATAGGTAAAACTATTAGATTTTTAAAAGCTAATTAATCATTTTATTCAGTAGGTTTATCTTCAAGAGTAATAGAGTAGTTGTTATTTCCATCTACATCTACTATTAAAGTATCGCCTGGATTAATATCTTTTTCAATCAAGTATTTAGCAATCATAGTAGTAATTTTTGACTGTAAATATCTTTTCATTGGTCTAGCACCTAAATTTGATTCATAACTACTTGATACAATTGAATATTTAGCAGGAATTGTAAATTTAATTGATATTTGTTTATCAACAAGTAAGTTACTAATTTCTTTTGCTTGAATATCGAATATTTTATACATATCATCTAGAGTTAATGGATTAAATGTAATTGTTTCATCCAATCTGTTTAAAAATTCAGGTTTAAAGTATTGGAATAATAATTCATTAATTCTTGATTTTGTTTCTGCGTTAATATTTCCACTATTATCAATTCCATTAAGAATATACTCCGAACCAATATTACTTGTGAAGATTATTATACAGTTATTAAAATTAGCTGTTTTTCCACTAGAATCAGTAAATCTACCATCATCAAGAATTTGTAAAAAGATGTTAAATATTGAAGGATGTGCTTTTTCTATTTCATCGAATAGAATAACAGAATATGGGTATTTTCTAACTTTATTTGTTAATTGTGAACCTTCTTCATATCCAACATATCCTGGCATTGATCCAGTTAAACGTGTTACTGAAAATTCTGTTGAAAACTCTGACATATCAAATCTAATCATGTTTTTAGCATCATCAAATAAATATTCAGCAATGGTTTTAGCTAATTGAGTTTTACCAACACCAGTAGGGCCTAAGAATAAGAATGATCCAATTGGTTTATTCTTATCATTAACACCAGCTTTAGATCTAATAATTGCATCTGCAACTTTATTTACAGCTTCATCTTGTCCAATAATCTTTTCGTGTAATATTTCTGGTAATTTGAGTAGTTTATTCTTTTCAGTACTCTTAATCTTTTTAACAGGAATTCCAGTCCATTTTGAAATAATATCGCATATTTCATTTTCTGTTACTTTACTTGTTAATAGTTTTTGACTTTCATCATTTTCGTTAGTTGATGTAATCTTTTCAAGTTCTTCGAGTTTTTGTTTTAAACTTGGTAGAGTACCATATTGAATTTTAGCTGCACCTTCATAATCAAAGTTTCTTTGACAGTTTTGAATTCTAGCATTTGCTTCATCAATTTGTTGTTTGATTTTTTGTATTTCTTCGATACCTTTCTTTTCAATTTCTAATTGTTTTTGCATTTCATTAAACTTATCTTTTAAATCTTTTAGTTCATTTTGAATGCTTTTTAGTCTTGTCTTTGATAAGTTATCGTTTTCTTCCTTTAAAGCCATTTCTTCAATTTGTAATTGGATTATTTTTCTATTAATTTCATCCATTTCATCAGGCATAGAATCATTTTCTGTTCTTATCATAGCACATGCTTGATCGATTAAATCGATAGCTTTATCTGGTAAGAATCTGTCTGTGATATATCTTTTACTTAGTTTTACAGCTGCCACGATTGCATTATCAAGAATTTGTACTCCATGGAAGATTTCATATCTTTCTTTTAATCCACGTAAAATTGCGATAGAATCTTCAACAGTAGGTTCATTAACTATAACTGGTTGGAATCTACGTTCAAGAGCTGCATCTTTTTCAATGTATTCACGATATTCATTAAATGTTGTAGCCCCAATACAGTGTAATTCACCTCTAGCTAAGAGTGGTTTTAACATGTTAGCTGCATCAACTTGATCATTTGATGAACCAGCATTAACAATCATATGTAATTCATCAATAAATAGAATTATTTGACCATTACTTTTTTGAATTATATCTAATACTTTTTTGATTCTTTCTTCAAAGTCACCTCTATATTTAGCACCAGCAATAACTGAACCGATATCTAAAGAGAATAGGGTTTTATCTTTTAAAGAATTTGGAACATCTCCATTTACAATTCTTTGAGCTAAACCTTCAACAATAGCTGATTTGCCAACACCAGGTTCACCTAATAAAACTGGGTTATTTTTTGTTTTTCTACTAAGAATTAAGATTACATTTCTTATTTCCAAATCTCTACCAATAACTGGTTCTAGTTTTTGTTCTCTAGCTTTCTTTGTTAAATCTGTTCCAAATTTTTCTAGATATTTAATAGAATCTTCATCGCTCATATATTCTTCATCTGAAAACTTTGTTTTCATATTTTTAATTTCAGCATTTAGTTTAGATATATCAATATTATATCCAGTGAATATATTTCTAATTTCATTAGAGTTATTGATTATTGCTAAGAATAGATCATCAATATCTATTTTATCATTTCCATTTTTATCACATATTCTTTTTGCATCTGACAAAGTATTATTTGTTTCGTTTGAAATATACATATTATCATCATTCTTAAGTGTTTGAACTTTTGGAATTCTTGAAATAATTCTTAATAAATCATCACATATATTTCCGATTTGTTTTGTAAATTGAGTTAATGCTCCATGTACAATTGATTTCTTATTTACAACAAGACAATACATAATATGTGCATTATATATTTCCTGATTTTTGTTCTTTTTAGCTAAATTATTAGCATCTTCAAATGTTTCTAAAACTTTTTGCGAAAAATTATTTGTATTCATATACACATTCTCCTTTGGTTATATATTAATATATTTAAACCGACAATAAAATATTTTGGACATAAAAAATAAGCAATTAAGAATAATTGCTCTAACTTGAACTAACTATCTTCATTATACATAGAATTTTGCATATAGCAAATATTAAAAATTTGTTTAAGGATTAATTAAGAAAAGTACATAAAATAAGAGATTAATAGATTGGTTTTTATATAAGTGATATCAAATTAATAAATAATTGTTGTTGTTGAATAATTGCATTATTTTTGATATAATGAGTATACTTAATTTTATACATCTAAATGTATAAATACATTTAATAATATTTTTCTTTTTGGAGTGTTTAATGAAAGAACATCAGCTTGAATATGAACGTAAATTTTTAAGTAAATATGCTCAAAAGAGCGAAGAAACTAAGGGAAGAAAATTTGATATTGAGCCATGTCCATATAGGACTGAATATCAAAGAGATAGAGATAGAATTATTCATTCCAAAGCATTTAGAAGATTAAAACACAAAACACAGGTTTTCTTAAGACCCAATGATGATCATTTTAGAACAAGATTAACTCATACTTTAGAAGTTACTCAAATAGCAAGAACAATATCTAGAGCTTTATTATTAAACGAAGATTTGACAGAAGCTATTGGATTAGGGCATGACTTAGGACATACGCCATTTGGACATGCTGGTGAAAGAGTATTAAATGCTTTAACTGGGCATTTTAAGCACAACGAACAAAGTTTAAGAGTTGTTGATTTGCTTGAAAATAATGGACAAGGGTTAAATCTTACATTTGAAGTTAGAGATGGAATTGTTAATCATACAAGTAAAGGAAATCCATCAACACTTGAAGGCAAAGTAGTTTCATTTGCTGATAGAATAGCATATATTAATCATGATATTGACGATGCTATTGTTGCAGGTGTTATTAGTGAAGATTCATTACCAAAAGATTGTGTTGAATTTTTAGGAAAGACAAAAGGCGATAGAATTAATACGCTTGTTAGCGATATTATAACAAATAGTTTTGATAAACCAGTTGTTTCTTTATCAGATGAAGCTATGTTTTATATGAACAAACTAAGACAATTTATGTTTGATAATGTATATAGTGCAGCTGGAAATGAAGAAATGCAATTAAGAGCAGATAGGATGTTAAGTATGCTTTATAACTATTATATTAAGCATCCAGAAGAAGTACCTAATAAAACAAATAATCCTAATGAAGATATAACAGTTATTGTTTGTGATTATATTGCTTCAATGTCAGATACATATGCTATAAAGATTGCAAAACAAAAATTTATACCTGATGAGTTTAGAATATGAGCAGTTTAAATAGTTTAAATGAAGTTCAGAAAAAGGCCGTTATGGATACAGAAGGCCCAGTTCTAGTTTTTGCTGGAGCTGGGAGTGGAAAAACACGTGTTTTGACAAATAGAATTATTTATTTAATTGAAGAAAAACATATTAATCCTTGGAATATTTTAGCGATTACATTTACTAATAAAGCAACCAAAGAAATGATGATTAGATTATCTGATGCACTTGGAGATAATAACAATGTTAATATTTCAACAATGCATACATTATGTAGTACGATGCTTCATGCTTGTGCTAAAAAAATTGGATATAAACCTAATTTTACCATATACGATGAAGTTGCTAGCGCAAGGGTTATTAAGAGCGTAATTAAAGAAAATTTAAAATTAGATTTATCTAATGCAAAATCATATGAAAATCATATTTCGAAATGTAAAAATTCTGGATTATCTATCGATAAATATATTGAGAAAGTTTTTATTGACAATGATATTGACGAAAATGATTTGAGATATGTATATAACAGATATAATGAATTATTAAAAGAATCTAATGCTCTCGATTTTGATGATTTATTATTGAAAACTGTTGAATTATTAAATGTATCAGATTCAGATAGAGAATATTATCAAAACAAATATAAATATATTCATGTAGATGAGTTTCAAGATACTAACACGCTTCAGTTAGAAATAATTAGAATTTTATCTGATAAGTGGAAAAATATATTTGTTGTTGGTGATGATGACCAATCAATATATAGCTGGAGAGGAGCTGAAATAAAAAATATTTTGAATTTTTCAAAGTACTTTGAAAATGCAAAGATATATAAATTGGAACAAAACTATAGATCATACCAAGAAATATTAGATTATTCTAATAATCTTATTAAAAATAATTCAGATAGAGTTGATAAAACATTGTTTTCTAAAATAGAAGATGATGATAAAGATGAGCCAAAAGTTAAATTTATATCAAGTTCTAATGAATATGATGAAGTTGATAATATTTTAAATCTAATATATTCATTAAAAGCAAAAGGATATAAAAACAGGGATATTGCTATACTGGTTAGAAACAACTATTCAACTAGTGCATTTGAAGCATGTTTTAATTCAAATGGGATAAATTATAAAGTATATGGAGCATATAAGTTCTTTGATAGAGAAGAAATTAGAAATATGGCTGCATATTTAAGAATGCTTGTTAATCCATACGATATTGATTCATGTACTAGAGTAATTAATTTTCCACCAAGGGGAATAGGATCTGTAACTATTGATAAACTGGTTGAATGTGTAAGAAGTGGTAATAAATCAATAATTGAAGTAATAATGGATATTGAAAATTCCGGATTAAGTAAAAATATAATTCAAAAGATAGTTCCATTTAGAGATTTACTTAATGATTTATTTATTCATAATAAAACAAGTAATATTTTAGATTTTGTGAGATATTTGATTAGTGCTACTGGTATAGATAATTTTTATAAAAACTCAAAAGATCCAGAAATGATTGATAAGTGGCAAAATATTGAACAATTTGTAAATTTAGTATCAAATGAATATCAAAAAAACAATGCAATTACGTTAATAGAGTTTGTTAATAGTTTAACTTTAGATAATGGGAAAGAAAACTTAAAAGATGATTATGACTCTGACGATTTAACAATTGCCACAATGCACTCAGTTAAAGGACTTGAATATAGTGTAGTTATTATTGCTTCATGTGAAGAAAATATAATTCCTTCATATTATGCATTATTAGAAGATAATGTAGAAGAAGAAAGAAGGGTTATGTATGTTGCTATGACTCGTGCAAGAGAAAGGTTATATATTTCATATGTTGAAGGAACTAGATTGAAATTTGGGCAAAGAGAAAGGACGATGCAATCTAGATTTGTTGCTGAAGCAAAGGGAAATAAACTTAGAAAAGAAGTTTTAGATGTATTTAACAGCAATAGTGGTGGGCATAATGGGCATTATTCTGGTGGTGGAAATTTAAAACAATTCGAACAAAATAAATATAGTGATAATCCGTTTTATAGTAATAAACAATCAGATAATGATAAATATAATGGTTATGGCTTTACATCAAAAGATAAAGAACTAGATAGTGTTGGTGAAGATAGAAATAACTATGATTATGAACAACAGGCAAAAAGTATGCTGCAATCTAGCACACAAGTAAATAATAATGTGGATGATGATAAATTTATACAAGGTGCTAAGGTAAAACATAAAAGATATGGTATTGGAACAATTAAAGAAGTTAATGGCACAGGAATTGGTAAAACAGTAACAGTATTTTTTGTCGGGCTAGGATTTAAAAAATTTGCTGTTAATATGGGAATGTTAACTATTGTTGATGATTAGTAATTGGTAAATTTGTTATGGATTATATTAAGAGAATTGAAGAATTAGTAGAACTATTAAATAAATACGCAAGAGAATATTATGAATTAGATAACCCAACGGTATCTGATAAAGAATATGATGCTCTTTATTATGAGCTTGTAGCTTTAGAAATGGCTCATAATTATATTTTACCTAATTCTCCTACACATAGAGTTGGTGGAAAGCCGTTAGATAAGTTTGAACAATATAAACACAAAATCAAATTATATTCGTTAGATAAAGCTCAAAATGATGCTGAATTATCACAATTTATTGATCGTATTCAAAGAGAATTAGGATTTTTACCTAAAATGACATTAGAACATAAATATGATGGTTTAACATTATCAATAACATACAAAGATGGAATCTTAATTAGTGCTGCTACAAGAGGTAATGGTGAGGTTGGAGAACTTGTAACTAGCCAAGTAAAAACTATTAGAAGTGTTCCTTTATCAATTCCATATAAAGGCGAAGTAGAAATTCAAGGCGAAGGATTATTAAGTTATAAATCTCTAGAAGAATACAATCAAACAGCAAAAGTACCACTTAAAAATCCTAGAAATGGCGTTGCTGGGGCAATAAGGAATTTAGACCCAAAAGTAACAGCAGGAAGAAAACTTGATTTTGTTGCATATAATATTGGATATTGTGAAAAAGATTTTAATACACAAACAGAAGTACATGATTTTATTAAACAGCAAGGATTTAGAGTTGATCCAATATTCTCTATAGTTTCATCTATTGATGAAGCTAAAAAGGTTATAGATGAAATTGAAGAAGGTAGAGATACTTTTGAATTTGCAATTGATGGTGCTGTATTAAAAGTTGATGATTTAAAATTAAGAGAAAAATTAGGATATACTGAAAAATTCCCAAAGTGGGCACTTGCATATAAATATCAAGCTGAAGAAACAACAACAATGCTTTTAGATGTAATTTGGCAAGTATCTAGAACAAGTAAACTAAATCCATTAGCAATTCTTGAACCTGTAGAATTAATGGGAGCTACAATATCAAGAGCTACATTGAATAATTATTTAGATATAAAGAAAAAAGGAATAAAAATTAATTCTAGTGTGTTTATTCGTAGATCTAATGATGTTATTCCAGAAATAACAGGGTTAGCAAAAGAATTTGATAATTCAGTTGAAATAGAAAAACCAACTGTATGTCCAGCTTGTGGAGCTAAAGTAATAGAAGATGGGGCATTCTTGTATTGTTCAAATACGGAAAAATGTGCACCAGCAGTAATTGCTCATTTAGATCATTTTGCGTCAAAAGATGCAATGGATATTGATGGATTGAGCGAAAAAACTATAGAACAGTTATATAATATTTTAAATATTAAACAACCACATGAATTATATCTATTAACAGCAGATGATTTAGCAAAACTGGATGGTTTTAAAGATAAAAAAACACAAAATTTACTTGTTTCTATACAAAATAGTAAAACTACAACTCTAGATAGATTTATATATAGTCTAGGGATTCCTACAATAGGGAAAAAAGGTGCAAAACAATTAGTAGAACAATTTAATACACTTGATGAAATAATTAAAGCTAATAGGTTTGAAATTACTATGATTAATGATTTCGGTTTAACTATGGCTGACGAAGTTTGTAAATTCTTTGAAGATAAAACGAATATAGATGAAATAAATAAACTTCTGGATATTGGTATTACATTTAAGAAAGAAGAAAAAATAGAAGGAATTTTTTCTGGAAAAAGTGTTGTTTTAACTGGTAGTTTAAATAATTATAAGCGTTCAAAAGCGGCTGAAATAATACAAAATAATGGCGGTAAAATATTTGATACAGTTTCTAAAAATGTTAATTTAGTTATTGTTGGAGCTGATCCTGGCAGCAAGCTTACAAAAGCTGAAAAATTAGGCATAGAAATTTGGGATGAAAATATGTTTATTGACTATTTAAAACAATTAGGAGAATAAATTATATGAAGAGTATGACTGGGTACGGAAAAGGTATATATGAAGATGATAATTTCAAAATAACAATAGAAATTAAAACAGTTAATCATAAATTATTTGATTTATCATTGAAATTACCAA
Source organism: Clostridia bacterium (assembly GCA_024685275.1). Taxonomy (GTDB): domain Bacteria; phylum Bacillota; class Clostridia; order Christensenellales; family DTU072; genus CAG-1782. The sequence continues at coordinate 3,705 of JAIKVY010000145.1, read as the reverse complement.
GAAAAATAATATTTTTAGAAGATGATGTTAGAAAGATTATTAAATCAAAAATAAATAGAGGGCACATAGATGTGTTTTGTGTGTTCGAAGATAAAAGAAAAGAAAACGCTTTAGATGTAGATTATACATTAATTGAAAATTACATAAATTTATCAAAAACTTTATGTGAAAAATATAATTTATATAATGATTATTCAGTTTCTAAAATTATTAGTAATCCAGAAGTATATAAGAATGATGATTTAGATTGCTATAATGAAGAAATTAAGCAAATAGTATCTACGGCTACAGATATTGCTCTTAAGAATTTATTATTAATGAGAGAAAACGAAGGTAAAAATTTAGAAATAGTTCTTACAAATTCAATAGAAAGTATTCAATCTATAGTTAATAAAATGAGAGCTATTTCACCAAAAGTGGTTGAAGAATATGAACAAAGATTAGAACAAAATATGATAAAACTTTTAGGCAATACTGAAATTGATAAAACTCAATTATTGGGTGAGGTTGCTATATATGCTGATAAAGTAAATATTGAAGAAGAGTTAAATAGACTTGATAGTCATTTAAAATCATATTATGATTATATAAAATTAAATGAACCTATCGGTAAAAAGTTAGATTTTCTTGTACAAGAAATCAATAGAGAACTTAATACTTCAGGTTCTAAATCTAATAACTATGATTTAACAAAGATGGTATTAGATGCTAAATATGAATTAGAAAAATTTAGGGAACAGGTACAAAACATTGAATAAGAGTGGATCATTAATTGTTATATCAGGACCAAGTGGTGTTGGAAAAGGCACTATAATTCCATATGTTTTAAAAAAGGTTAAAAGATTAAAGGTTAGTATTTCTGCAACAACAAGAAAACCAAGAAATACTGAAGTTGATGGTGTTAATTATTATTTTATTTCAAAAGAAAAATTCAATAGTATGATTGAAAATGATGAGTTCTATGAATATGTTAATGTTTTAGATAACTCATATGGAACACCAAAAAAACAAGTAGATGATCTTTTAGCTAAAGGATATGATGTAATTCTTGAAATTGAAACAATTGGCGCAGAAAAAATAATGAATGAATATAAATGTGTAAGTATTTTTATTAGTCCACCATCATTCAGTGAACTAAAAAATAGATTGATTAATAGAGGAACAGAAACTCAAGAACAAATAGAATTACGTATGAAGAAGAGTGAAAAAGAAATGAATTCAGTTTATTCATATGATTATGTTGTAATAAATGATGATATAGAAGATTGTGCAGAAAAGATAGCATGCATTATTAGAGCAGAACGACTAAAAGTAAAATCTAGTAAGGCCTTTATTAATAAAATCATTAATTCTTAAAATTTTTTATTTTATCTTTAGTATATACATCTTGTTTATTTATTGTGAGGAATAAATAAAAAGTATGTTTAAAACTAACAAACAAAAGAAAATATTTATTATATGTATATGTGTAGCTATTGTTGTAATAGCGCTATCTCTAACTATATATTTTGTTATACAAGCTAACTTTCATCATAATGAAACAATTATTCCTACACAAGTTAGATTTGAATGTCCTGATTATAAAAATCAAGGGACTACAACAAATGATAGTGCTGTAGGATTATTTAGTGAAGCAATTAACAATTTAGATAATTGGTATTACGTTGGTACTTTGTCGGGTACGTGCTCTTTTTCAGAAGATGATGATAGTGAAATTGTTAATCATGGTATAGAAATTGTTAAATGTTATGATAATGAATACTTTTCAACAATTCAAACAAATAGTAAAGGAAATATTCCAGGTGGTGTTAATGAAATTAATGTAAATTCAGCAAAAAAATATCATTATGTAAACGATACTTTATATTCATGTGAAATAAAGGATAACAATAGATTTCTTGAAGGTGAAGATAGAATTGATTGGAGTAAATTAAAATACGAAAATGTTACAAATGCTGATGGAATTATTAATGAATTAAAAAACACTGTTCAATTTATTGTTACTGAAGATATTATTATAAATCCAGATGATGCACTAGTATATTCATTAAATAATAAGAAATATGTTGAATTTAATATAGATGTTTCAAAATATGAAATTGATGAATTATTAGATATTTTAAGTGGTAAATTATCTACTACTGTAATGAATATTGGGAAAACTATTGTTTCTTTACCCAATATGACTACAGATATGAGTGAACTTAAAGCAACAATGACTTTTGAGTTTTCTGAAATTGATAATAAATTGCAGATTACTGGAAGAGATTTTCATTTATTTGGTTCTGCTGATTTTAAAGGAAAAATCTTGTCATATAAGATTTCTATGGATCTATATATGAGAGCAGTGATTTTTTATGATAATAATCTTTGTAAAATTACAAAAGAAGAAATAGAACTAAAATAAGAATATAAAACATTTAAATTCAATAATGTGTCAAAATTAGTACATAATTAATTCTACGTTAGGAAAAAGAAAATATTATAACGAAAAGAATTATAAACGTTAATTATTAATATCAAAATATAAAATTGTAAGGATAAAATTTAAAATGAAAAAATGGTATTTAGTTGAAGATTCTTATATTGACGCAGAAACTTTAGAAGAAGCTATATCAAATTTTAAAGTTGAAATGTATGATATGGCTAATTTAACTTCTTCAGAAAACGGAACTTCTTATGATATATGGATAGATAACGGTGGAAGAAGTAGAAATGTTCCTCACAATTCTCCTAGAATTAAATTTAATTTGGATGGTGAATTAATTCCTGTATCTATAGATAGAAGCAATCCTCAAATTTTAATTAATATAGATAAAAAATATATTAATAATTTAGATAAGATTAAACAATTTGTAATTAAGAATTATGATGTTTTAATGAAACATCATAATGGAGAAATATCTGATAAAGAAGCTTTAAACTCTCTAAAAAGAGTATAATTTATAGTTTATTTTTAAAATAAAAAAGGAGTAATCAACTATGATTTCTGTTGCAGTTCAAAGAGGTAGTTTTGTTTATGTTTATGATGAAAAAAACCATGTAGTATTCACTACAAGTGGTAAATTATATGGATATACGTCATCCACAGTTTCAGTTTTAAAAGATGGTAAATATATTTATACATATGATGATAGACACAAATTAATATCTACAAAATTTGTTGGATAATTTATAATATAACTAAAGAGGTAACTAATGAAAATAATTCATTGTGCAGATATACATTTAGGATCTGCTTTAGAATCTAAATTTCCAAGAGAAAAAACAGAAATTAGGAGGAGAGAGGTTCTTTCTTCCTTTAAAAGAATGATAGATTACGCTCATGAAAATGAAGTTCGAATAATTCTATTATCAGGCGATGTTTTTGATGCTGATAGGCCGACTAAAAGAGATAGAGATTATTTTTATAATGAAGTTAGAAATAATCCTGATATTGATTTCATTTATCTATGTGGAAATCATGATAAAGATGGAGCGTTATTTAATGAAGAAATACCTAATTTAAAAAGATTTAGCAAAAACGATTTGATTAAGTATTCATATGATAATATTGATATTTCTGGTATTGAAATAACCGATGAAAACTATAGAACATTTTATTCTAATATTAATTTAGAAAAAAATAAGATTAATATCGTTTTGTTGCATGGAGAACTAACTAACTCAGTAGGAATAGATAAGATAAAAATTAATAATCTAATA
>JAIKVY010000141.1 GCA_024685275.1 Clostridia bacterium | reverse complement strand
GATACAGTTACTGTAGCAGTCCTGTTATTTGCCCAAACATTTCCTCCGGTATTTGACCAAGATATACTTCCAACGCCATGGCTACTGTTTCCTGTTAAACTCCAATAAACATAAGCACTACCGCCTAATGAACAGCTGCAACTAACACTTACTTTAACAATAGCTGTCCATTTACTTGCAGAAGCAGAGGCATCACCGCCAAGAGTTCTACCACCCCAAGAACTTCCGACTCTATCGTCTCCAGTCCCCCAGTAAGAACCGCCCCACTGCCCACTAAATGTAGATCTAACACGTAACTGTCCACCATTATTTATAACAGTCCTTAAAATACCACTGCTCGGCAAACGTACATAAACTCTTATATAACATGAACAACTGCAACTAATCGTTCCCCATCTACCAGAGTTAGATGAACTAGCACTTGCTGAAAATGAAGTGCTGTTAGATCTTTCATTTGAGTAATAAGAACCAGATAAAGAAGTATAATTCGGACCAGATAATGTTCCCTCCCAGTTACCATTGCTTGCGGCAATCTCATACTCGGTTAAGACATCCGTAACATCCATATCTGAACCAATTTCTATTGTATATTCCTTAATAACTGAATTTTCTGGTGGACAAGATAAACAATCTTCTGATGAATCAAGTGTAGAATCTATTTCTGTGTTATCTTTTTCAGAATCATTTATTTCAGAGTCATCGATGTTAGCATCCTCAACACTTTCTTCAATAGCTAATTGATTTCCTATTTTTTCATTTGGAATATCAACTACTTCTTCAACTTTGTTAATCGAAGAGAATGTGTCATCAACTTTATTAATTGCTGAAGCTTTGCTTGAATTGAAAACTGATATTGCACAAACTACAATAAAAGCTAAGAACACAATTGCGCAAAGCAAAATGACGTCTTTTCTTACAACCTTTCTTTCTTTTTTAATTTCTTGATTCATAATATCCACCTCGTCTTTAATGAAGTTGTTATATATTATATAATAATATATCCACAATATATCGTCAAGATGGGAAAATATTTAGACATTAGATGTCTATTATTTAGTTATTTTTTCGAGATAATTGGACAAAGAAACAAATTGGCCAACAGATAGCTTTTCACCTCTAATATTTTCGTCAAGATTAAGATTTTTGAGAATATCAACTAATTTTTCTTTTTCAATTTTGAATGAATTATTTAAATTATTAACCAAAGTCTTCCTTCTCATTAAAAAAGCAGACCTATATGTTTTTTTGAAAATATCAAAATTTTTAACATCATATTTTTTATCGATTTTATTAAAAATAACAAAAGAACTATCAACGTTTGGAACTGGATAAAACTTATGTCTATCTATGAATCTTTTTACTTCAACGTTACAATAAAAGTTTGCTGCTACAGTTAATGAACCATAATCTTTTGTTCCAGGTTTAGCGACTAATCTATCTGCTACTTCTTTTTGCATCATAATGTTTAAAGACCTATATTCAAGATCACTTTCAAGAAATCTCATAATAATAGGCGAAGTAATATAATATGGGATATTAGCAACTAAAATAAAGTTTTCGGGAACCATTTCTTTAAATTCTGAATCAGAAAGTTTTAATATATCTTTAAAATATACTTGAACATTATCACAATCTTTTAGTGTTTCAGTTAATATCTTTTCAAGCTTTTTATCAACTTCAAATGTGTATACTTTTTTTGCATTCTGCGATAATATTCTAGTCAAAGATCCTGCTCCTGTTCCTATTTCAACAACTATATCTTCTTTTGTTATTTGGGCATCTTCCAATACAATTGACGTTAATAAATTTTCGTCATAAATGAAATTTTGGCCTAAACTTTTAGAAAACTTAAAATCATTTTTTTTGATAATATCGCTATAATTCATACTATTAAATCTCTTACTCTTAATTGAATTTTTAAAGAATCTGCTAATTTTTGAGTCTTTCCGACATCTGCATTTTCGCACTTTACCATTGAAAAATGTGTTTCTATTCCTGCATTTTTACACCCTACAGCGAAGTCTAGAATAGCTTGAAATGCTTTATCTCCATACTCTGAATGACATATTTGATTATATGATTTTGCATCATAATTATTTAATGAAACACTAACAATATCAACTGCATTTAATAGTTTAAGATATGATTTTTCTCCATTAATTAAATCTGATTGACCATTTGTGTTCAATCTAACATTTTTATTATTTTCTTTCAAAAATTTAGCTACTTTTATTAGAATATCTAATTTTTCGGTAGGTTCTCCATAACCACAAAAAACATATTTATCGTATTCTTTAAGGTATTGTTTTAAATCATTTATAACTTCTATTTCTGTGGGTTCTTTATCAAGCCATAGATTATATTCATCATAATGGTTACTTGTTGCTCTAACGCAAAAATAACAACTATTTGAACATTTATTTGTTAAATTAATATATACTGAATCGTCTATAATGTATGTTATCATTTTAATTTGTTCTCCTAAATAAATTGCTTGAATTGTTATCTGTTATATTATTTATTTCTTCTATGCTTATTCCCCTTATTTCAGCCATCTTAGCTAATACATATTTAACATATTTAGGTTCATTAATTTGGCCTCTATATGGCTCTGGAGTCATATATGGAGAATCAGTTTCAGGTATTACCCTGTCTATATCTATTAACGAGAAAACTCTTTTTCTCTCAGTCGCATTTTTAAATGTAAGTAATCCTCCAAAAGAAAAATATGAGCCTAGTTTAATAAGTTCATTAGCAATCTCTACTGAGCCACTAAAACAATGCATTAGAAAGCCATTACTAAAGTATTTTTTGTTGTTTCTAACTATGTCCATAAAATCGCCAAAGGCATCTCTTATATGCAATACAATTGGAGAATTAAGTGTATTTGCCAGTTCTAATTGTTCTAATAAAACTTTCTTTTGTATTTCTTTACTTGGATTATCTTCGTAATGATAATCTAAGCCAATTTCACCAATAGCAACGACTTTGTTATTTGTTTTATATATCTCTTCAAAAATTGAAATGTAATCATTTTGTAGATTTCTTATTTCTTCAGGTTGTATACCGACAGTGGCATATACCCTATCATATTTTAAAGCAAATTTTGATGCTTCAATAGAAGAATTAACATCTGTCCCAGTATCAATAACATATTTTATATTATCTTCTTCTAGTTCAGATGCTATTCTATCTTTTTCTTTTTCAAGTTTACCTGTTGAAATATGACAATGATTATCAATCATTTTTTGTATTAAGAAACAATAGATCCTGGTTTAAGAACTTTAGAAGGTTCAACTGTATAAACGCCTTCTTCATCTTCAGCAAACAAAATCATACCTTCTGATTCTATTCCGCCAAGAACTGCTGTTTTTAAATTTGTAACAACAATAACTTCTTTACCTACCATTTCTTCTGGTGTATAGAATTTTGCAACCCCACTACATATACTTCTTACCTTATCTCCAGTATCCACTGTAAAATGAAGTAATTTTTTACTATTAGGATGTTTTTCTGCAGTTAATATTTTTCCAATTTTTAACTGTATTTTAGCAAAATCATCAATTACTATTTCACTAACATTTTCATTTATTTCCATTTTATCCACCTTTTTCTCTTCTTTTTTTGCATTTGCTTTTTCTTTTATTGCTTTTGATATTTTATCCATTTCAACAAGTTCTTGTTGAATTTTAATTCTTTCATATAATGCTTTTTGATTCTTTGTTATTTTTTCTCCACCGTTTAAATATCCAAATTTAATCAAATCATTAAATTCACTTGGAACATCCACAGAAATATCCGCTAATATTCTCTTAGCTGTATTAGGTATAAATGGTAAAAGCATAATACCAACAACTCTCAAAACTTCTGTTAGATGATATAAAACATTACCAAGTTTTTCCTTTAGCGTTTCATCTTTTGCTAATTTCCATGGTTCAGTCAAATCTATATATTTGTTTGCTGATTCGCATAATTTAAATATATATGTGAGTGCTTCTGGAATTTGTAATTTATCAATAGCTTCATCGACTTTTGATTTTAATGAATCAACTTCTTTTTCTAAATCTAGATCATAATCTGATATGATTGATTTATTCAATTTAGGTAAAATGCCATTAAAGTTTTGTTCGATCATTGCTGTTGTTCTGCTTAATAAATTACCTAATGTATTACATAAATCAACATTAATTCTGGTTAAGAAAGCTTCATTTGTATATACACCATCAGCACCAAATGGTACTTCTCTTAATAAATAATATCTTACAGAATCCACACCATACCTATCAGATAAAATTACTGGATCAACAATATTTCCTGAAGATTTACTAATCTTTCCACCATCTAATAATAACCAACCATGTCCATATACTTTTTTAGGTAATTCAATTCCTAAAGCCATTAAGATTGCTGGCCAAATAATTGAGTGAAATCTTACGATTTCTTTACCAATCATATGAATATCAGCTGGCCAATATTTCTTAAATAGTGAATCATCTTCTTGCATGTACCCTAAAGCAGTAATATAGTTTGTTAAAGCATCAATCCATACATAAATAACATGTTTCGGATCAAATGGAACTTGGATTCCCCAAGAAAATGATGTTCTTGTTACTGCTAAATCTTGAAGCCCATCTTTTAAGAAATTATTAATCATTTCGTTTTGACGAGATTTTGGTTCCAAAAATTCTGGATGTGTTTTAAACAATTCAAGTATTTTCTCTCTATATTTACTTAGTTTAAAAAAGTAACAACTTTCTTTTGTTAATTCAACATCTCTTCCACAATCAGGACATTTCCCATCAACCAATTGAGTTTTTGTCCAAAATGATTCACATGGCGTACAATACCAACCTTCATATTCACTTAAATAAATATCACCTTGATTGTAAAGTTTTTCAAATATTTTTTGAACAGCCTTTTCATGGTAATCATCTGTTGTTCTAATAAACTTATCATATCTAATTCCAAGTTTTTCCCATAAATCTTTTAATGTACTTACTTGCTTATCAACAAATGCTTTTGGCGAAATCCCAATTTCTTTTGCTTTTCTTTCAATTTTTTGACCATGTTCATCTGTTCCTGTTAAGAAAAACGTATCATATCCATTCATTTTCATGTAATCTGCAATTGCATCACAAACAACTGTTGTATAACATGTTCCAATATGCCATGTACCACTTGGATAATAAATTGGAGTAGTAATATAAAATTTCTTTTTTTCCATACGCACCTTCTTAAAATTTATTCTTTTTCTAATAGAATATAGTAAGATTATTATATTAATATAATAAGTGAATGTAAAACTATTTTAGCCAATACTAAATATAATTGATACTATTCACTTACTAATTCTTGAATTAAATATTATTTCTTTTTTGTTTTAGTCGAACTTTTGTTTTGGTTTGGTTCTGATTTTAACTTTTTATTTCTACGTCTTTTCGCCTCAATAAAAGCATTTTTATATTTTTCTTCTCTTATTTCCGCAATTTTTCTAACTGGTTCAAGTTCTTTATCGATATATTCAGCATATAATGCTGCTATATCAATGTCTGATATTCCAAATAGATACTCAAAAGATGTATTTAGATTTATTGAACAGACATATGGTCTATCAACAAACATATCAATCGTACAATAATCTATTTTAAACTTATTTGCTATGGTAATAGCAGTTTCCTTGTATTCATCAGGCAAATCAATAACTTCTATTTTTCTGCCTTTCTTTTCAACGCTAACAAATGTTTTGTAATTAGTTATCTTTACACTCTCAACAATTTTTCCACCGATTAAAAATATTCTATATATCTTTCCTTCACTTTTTTCTTGGAATTGTTGAAATATAATTTCTTGATGTCCAAGCTTATCAGCAATTAGAAATAAATCTTCATAACTTTTAGCTAAATAAATTTCATGCCTATTTGACGATTTAATAATTACAGGAGAGCCATATTTTAACATTATAGTTTTGTAAAAAGCATTATCAATTACTAAGCTGTTTTGATACGGATATATTATTGAATCAGGAAAACTAACACTTTCGATTTTTGATAATTCATGTAATGTTCTTGCCTTTGAAGAAACTATATCAATGATATTTGCGTTGTTAAAAAGTCTAACTCCACTATATTCTAATTCCTTTGCAAAATTTACATCAGCATCAAGCATTATTGCATAATCAATATCAAATTTTTGACCAATACTAATTGGCTTTTTATTATAGTATATTTTACACTCTATGTTTCTTTTTTTTATTTCAAATAAAAGTGAATCTACGTGTTTTTTATATTCAACACTACTATAATAACCATTAGCAATTATAACACCTTTTATTCCCATACTTATTCCTTATATTGTTAGTTTAGTCTACCATACTTTTATATATAGTAGACTAATTTTAAATTTATACCTCAGAGTCTTGCTTAATTGCATATACTGCATTTAGAGCTATTGCAAGAGCTTGTCCCTTTCTTCTAACATGTCTATCTATACCAATATCTTCTGAATTAACTACGTTTACATTTCCGTTTTCATCAGCAATTGCAACATCGAAAGCGTTAGTTACAATATCAGAATATATTATTTCTTCATTGTTATCAACACGTATCATTTCTGTTCCTTTATTTGCTCTCTTAGTCAAATTGATTTCATATCCGTATGCACGTTTAGCATATCCTGTTTTGCATACAAATAATACTTCTCCAACTGGTATGTTTTCAATATCATCTAATATGATTTGTTTTGCACATATAACCCTGCTATTTTTATCTAATTTCATACCTGCTACACCTGCTGTTCTTCTACCCGTTGGATTTACTTCAGTTGGCATATATACTAAGCAGTAACCGTTACTTGCAATCTCTAAAACACCTTTAGATTCATCTTCTAATTCAACATTTATTACCTTATCATCATCTTTCAAAGTTATTGCTTCAAATACCTGACGATTAATGAAATATTCACTAACTTGTGTTTTTTTAATCATACCATTTTGAGTGTAGAATACTAAATTCTTATTCTCATCTTCTGGCGTTAAAATTAGGACTTTAATAAACTTTTCTTTTGTATCTAATTGAGATGCAACTGCATTTGGCATAGCCCCATCTTCCCCTGGTCTAACTTCAACCATTTGCGATAAATCAAGTTTTATACAATTTCCTAAATCAGTAAATGCAAAACTTTGTTTTGATGGATCTGTAAATACTTGGCATTTAATCATATCTTGTATTTTCTTTGGTTTAGTTCTTCCAGGGTTATTTAAGAATTGTACATTACCTACAAGTTTAATATCTCCCTTAACTCCACATACAACATATCCACGTTTATCCCCAGCATTATTTGTTACTGCTAATTGAGTTGAATCAAAATTATCAAAAGTATCAACAATTGTTGTTAATCTCTTTACTCTATATTTATTCCTTAATTCCAATATCTCTTGTTTAACTACTTTTAATTGTTCTGCTTTTGAATTTACGATCTTTTCGAATTCTCTAATCTTTTTATTAATTTCAACTAATTCAGTATTTACTTTATCAATTTCTAGTTTAGTAATATTAGCTAATTTTAAATCAAGAATTGCATCAGCTTGTTTGTCACTTAATTCAAATCTTGAGATTAATCCTTCTTTAGCTTCTGTTCTTGTTCTACTACCTTTGATAATTGCAATTACTTCATCAATATTTCCTAGTATTAAAGAATACCCTTCTAATATATGAGCTCTCTTTTTATTGTTATTTAAATCAAACTTAGTTCTTCTTAAAACAACATTTCTTTGATGTTCAACATAGTATCTTAGAATTGGAATTAATCCTAATTGTTGAGGCCTTCCTTCAGCTATAACCATAATGTTATATGACATAGAT
>JAIKVY010000125.1 GCA_024685275.1 Clostridia bacterium | reverse complement strand
TCTAACTAATCTATGAACTCCCATCTCTGCTTTTAAATAACCATATGCGTAATCGCCCTCAACTAAAAATGTAATACTTTTTATACCTGCATCATCACCATCTAATTTATCCAATACATTAATTTTATATTTTCTAATATCAGCATATCTAGAATACATTCTAAAAAGCATTTCAACCCAATCTTGAGCTTCTGTACCACCAGCACCTGCATGAATGGAAAGAATAGCATTATTTAAATCATATGGCCCACTTAACAGAGCTTCTATTGAGAACTCGTTTACCTGTTTTTTTACTTTAATAATCTCTTTTTTTACGTTTTCTGCTTCTGCTTCATCATTTACTTCTTCGACAAATAATATAAGCTCATTTAGATTATCAATTTCTTTAATTAAATCTTCTATCTTTTTTATTTTCTTTTCATTATTGGTAATTTTCTTAGATATTGATGTTGCTTTTTCTATATCATTCCAAAAATCTGGTTCATGACTAATCTTTTTTAATTCATCTAATTCTTTCTTTAAAGCATCAATATTTAAAGAATCATATATTGATTTAATGTCGCTTTCCATCTTTGAGATATCTTGCTTTTGAAAATAAAAATCTATCATATCCTATCTTTTCTTTTTACCACAACAATCTTTATATTTTATTCCAGAACCACATGGACATGGAGCATTAGCATTTACTCCTTCTCTTCTTTGTCTTATTGCTTCTTGTTGTCTTAATATATTATTCTTTATTTCAATCATTTGGTTTACATCATATACTTTGCAAAGCATTACACAAACGTTATTTTGGATTTTTTCAATCATATCATTGAACATATCCGTTCCTTCTCTTCTATATTCAATAACTGGATCTCTTTGCCCTATTCCTCTTAATCCAATACCTTTTCTCAAAATATCCATATTATCTATATGGTCCATCCATAATTGATCAACAGATCTAAGTAATACTTGTCTTTCAACATCTTCAAACATAATTCCATTTTCTTTTGCTAAATCGAATTTTTCTTGATATTGTTTTTGAGCTTCTTTAACTATGGTTTGTAAGATTAAGTCATAATCTCTGTGTTTAACTATTTCTTGATCAATAAGGTTTGTTCCCTTTTTAAGTAATTTATGCTCTAATGTAGCGTTAAATGATGCATAATCAACAGTTGTTTCATCTCCAGTTGAAAAATTAACGTATGTAAATAAAATGCTTTCAGCAACTGGTTCAATATATTTAATAACTTGATCATGTACATCTTTTCCATTCAAAACATCATTTCTTTGAGAGTAAATAATCTTTCTTTGTTGATTCATTACATCGTCATATTGTAAAACGTATTTTCTTGTTTGATAGTTAGCATCTTCACATCTTTTTTGTGCATTAGCAATTTGTTTTGATAAAGCACTAACTTGCAAAGAAACTGTATCATCTTTAATCAATGTTGACATAATTCCAGAAATTCTATCACCACCAAACCGTTTCATTAAATCATCTTCAAATGAAACATAGAAAACAGATCTACCTTCATCACCTTGTCTTCCAGCACGCCCACGCAACTGATTATCAATACGTCTTGATTCGTGTCTTTCAGTACCAATTACTTTTAATCCACCAAGTTTTTTAACTTCTTCTTTTTCTTTATCAGTTTCTTCTTTATGTTTTTTTACTAAGGCATAATAATGTTCTCTAGCCTTAATTTCATCTTGATCAGTTAAAGTATTAAATGCACTAGCAATACTGATTAATTCAGGGCTATATCCTTCCTTAATCATTTCTTCTTTAGCCATATATTCTGGATTACCACCTAAAAGAATATCCGTTCCACGTCCTGCCATATTTGTAGCAATTGTAACTGTTCCTAATCTACCTGCTTGAGCAATTATTTGAGCTTCTTTATCATTACTTTTTGCGTTTAAAACATTATGTGGAATTCTCTTTTTAAATAAACGTTTAGATAAATCTTCAGATGCTTCAACGTTAATTGTACCAACTAAAACTGGTTGCTTTCTATTGTATGTTTCAATAATATCTTCAACAACAGCTTCTAATTTTGCTTCCTTTGTTGAGAACACCTTATCTGGTTCGTCAACTCTATTTACTTCTTTATTTGTTGGAATTTCAACAACATCTAAGTTATATATTCCATTAAATTCTTCTTCTTCAGTTTTAGCTGTACCAGTCATACCTGATAACTTATCGTATAACCTGAATAAATTTTGGAATGTAATAGTTGCAACTGTCTTATTTTCTTTTCTAACTTGAACGCCTTCTTTAGCTTCAATAGCTTGATGCAATCCATCTGAATATCTTCTTCCAGCCATTTTTCTTCCAGTGAATTCATCGACAATAACGACTTCATTGTTTTCAACAATGTAATCTTGATTATTTGCCATTAAAAAGTTAGCTCTAAGAGCATTATTAATCTTTGTATTTAAATCCGAATTAGCTACATCTGATAAATCGCAATTAAAATATCTTTCTGCCTTTTCTAATCCATCTTCACTTAAATAAATATGTGCTTCTTTTTCATCAATTGTATAATCAGTTTCTTTAAGAATATTAATAAATTTCTGGCATCTAACATATATATCACCAGATTTTTCTGCAGGTGCGGAAATAATAAGTGGGGTTCTAGCTTCATCGATTAAAATAGAGTCCACTTCGTCTACGATTGCAAAAGAATGAACTTTTTGGAAAACATTATCTTTATTTGTAACCATATTGTCTCTAAGATAATCAAAACCAAGTTCATTATTAGTGCAATATAAGATATCACTATCGTATGCTTGTTGTTTTTGTTCTCTACTCATACCTGGATAAATACATCCAACTTTCATACCTAAAAATTTATATATTTTACCCATCCATTCAGCATCACGCTTAGCTAAGTAATCGTTTACAGTAACTATATGTACTTGTTGCCCAGATAAAGCATTTAAATATGCTGGTAATGTTGCTACAAGAGTTTTACCTTCACCTGTTTTCATTTCAGCAATTCTACCTTGATGTAAAACAATACCACCAACTAATTGAACATCGTAATGCCTAAGTTTAAGTACTCTAGTTGCTGCTTCTTTTACTGTTGCAAAAGCTTCAGGTAATAAATCATTTAAAGTTTCACCATTTTTGATTCTTTCTTTATACTCTTCAGTTTTAGCTTTTAATTGTTCATCTGTTAATTTTAAATATTCTTCTTCATGTGAATTTATTTTTTCAACAATTGCATATAACTTTTTTAAAGTTCTTTTTCTTTCACCATTCTCTATCCATTTAACTATGCACATATTATTTCCTTTAAAAGCAAAATATATTTAGTAACCCTAGAATTGCTTTTTATTATTTAAAATTTAAGTATTTATACTTAAAACCACAAAGATTATACCATATTAACACTAACTATTCAAATTTATAGAGGTATTTAAGATATCAATAAGAAACAAAATTAAATCATATTTATTGGATTAATATCAATAAAAGCAGAAATTGATCCTGTGTTTATTTTATCAACATGAGTATATATTTCTTTTAAAGTTGATTCATAATTATCAACTGGTAGCCAAATCATAACCTGATATCTATATCTATCGTTTAATCTATTAATTGGAGCTTCACTAGCTTTAATCTTTGTAATACAAGCATTATTATTTTTCATTTCTTTTATCGTATCGTATAACCGTAACGTATAACTGCTAGTTTCGTTTCTATCTTTTCCAACTACAAGAACTTTAACAACTAAACTAAATGGAGGAAAATCAGTAACTTCTCTTAATGCTACTTCTTTATCATAAAAGCCATCATAATCATAATTTTTAACAAAATTAAAAATAAAATGATTAGGATTATATGTTTGAATATACACTTCACCCTTTTTAGAATCTCTACCAGCTCTACCTGAAACTTGAGTTAATTGCTGGAATGTAACTTCGTTACACCTATAGTTGTTATTATATAACGCTAAATCTGCATCAATTACCCCTACAAGCGTCACATTTGGAAAATCATGACCTTTTACAACCATTTGTGTGCCAACCAAAATATCAGCCTTATTTTGCCTAAATTCGGTCAATATTTTATTTGTTGAACCTTTTCTCTGTGTTGTATCGTTATCAAATCTTAAAATCCTAATATTTCCAAAGAGATTCTTTAATTCTTCAACTACTCTTTCAGTTCCAGTATTTCCATCTTTAAGATTTGTATTTTTGCAAACTGGACAAGCTGTTAATTCTTTATATTTTTCGCCACAGTAATGACAAATTAATTGTTTCTTTTCTTTATGATACGTCAAACTAACATCACAGTTTTTACATTTAGGAATATATCCACATTTTTTGCAACGTAAAAATGATGAATATCCTCTTCTGTTGATATATATAATGGCTTGTTCTTTTCTTCTTAATACCTCATCAATCTTTGATACTAAATCTTGAGATAAAACAGATTTTGGATTAAGTTTAGCTTGTTCTCTCATATCTTTAATCGTAATTTCAGGCATATCCATTCCATTTACTCTAGATGTTAATCTAACTAATTCATATGTGCCATTTTTAGCTAAATAATATGAATCAATAGATGGGGTTGCAGAACCTAAAACAAGTAAACTATTGTTTTCTTTTTGTCTAAATTTAGCGATTTCAATTGTTCTATATCTAGGATTATTTTCACTAACATAACTAGAATCATGTTCTTCATCTATGATAATAACACCTAAATTCTTGATTGGAGCAAAAATAGCAGATCTAGCACCAACAACAATTCTAGCTTCACCAGATCTTATTCTTCTCCATTCATCATATTTTTCTCCACTTGATAACCCACTATGTAAAATTGCAATTTGTTTACCAAATCTATTTCTAAATAGTGCCATAATTTGAGTTGTTAAACTAATTTCAGGAACTAGCATAATGGCATTTTGGCCATTTTTAAGTATGTTTTCAATTACATTCATGTATATTTCAGTTTTACCTGAACCAGTTACACCGTTTAGAAGAACTGTTTTTTTAGCATTTAGAATTGTCTCAATTGCATTCTTTTGAGCATCTGTTAAATTAATTACTTTTGATTCTATATTGGCTACTTCAGGTTGTCTATTATGAACAACTTCACTCTTTTCTAATATCCCTTTTGAAACAAGTTTATTTATTTGCGCATATGTAAAAAGTTTTGCTAGTTCAGATTCTAAAACACCATCATTTTTATCTTTAAGGTATTCAATAATTTCAATTTGTTTTTTCGCTCTTATGCCAATTAAATGTTCAGCCTCTTCATATGGCATTGTTAATTTAATATTGTTTTTTACTAAAATATCAATTCTTCCATTTCTGTATTCAGATGGGACACATAACCTTAGTGAATCAATGTATCTAATTAGGTAATTTTCTTTAAGATAATGACAAAGTCTTATCATTTCTGGAATGATAACTGGCTCATAGTCATATACTTTTAAAATTTCTTTAGTTTCGTAATCAGATTTTTCTTTTATATCGATAATAAAACCATCTTTTGTGATTCTTCCAAATGGGACCTTAACAAAAACACCAAGGCTCAATTCTTCATCACAATGATAGTCGTAATATTTGTCAGTATCTGATGTACTTAAATCTACAATTACACTATATATCATATGTTTTTACTTTATCTAAAATTATTTTTGCTAAATCTTCTTTTGACATTAAATCTAATTTTGTAACATTTCCATTGCTATCAATTATTGTTGCTATATTGGTATCAACACCAAAACCAGCACCTTCTTTTGTTACATCATTAGCTACTATAAAATCTACATTCTTTTTCTTTAATTTTTCAGTCGCATTTTCTAATAAATTTTCAGTTTCTGCTGCAAAACATACAAGTACTTTATTGCCTTTATTACTTCCTACTTGTTTAGCAATATCTACATTTTTTTCAAATTCGATAACTAAATTATCTGATTTAATCTTATTAGAGTATTTTTTCTTTGGTTTATAATCAGCTGGAGCTGCAGCCATAATAATTGCATCATAATCAAGGTAATTATCCATAACGGCTTTATACATATCGTCAGTTGATTTTACTTTAATTATTTTTGCATCTTTATTTATATCAACTTGTACATTTCCTACAATAGCGCAAACATCTGCCCCTCTATTAATAGCATTATTAATAATTGCACTACCCATTTTTCCTGAACTGTAGTTAGAAATAAATCTAACTGTATCTATATCTTCAATAGTTGCGCCACATGTAACTAATATTTTTTTATTTAATAAATCCATTTGTTCTACAAACAAGGATTTAATTTGTTCTACGATATCATCAACATTGGCTAATTTACCAATACCAACATCACCACAAGCTAGCATTCCTACTTCCGAATCGACGAAGATTGCTCCATCACTTTTTAATTTCTCCATATTTCTTTGATTTGGCTTAGATAAATACATATTTGTATTCATTGCAGGACAAATTATTTTAGTTGCAGTACTAGCAGCATATGATGTTGTTAATAAATCATCACAAATACCATTAGCAAGTTTGGCAATAATATCTTCACTTGCTGGAACAATAACAAAAACGCTTGCCCATTTAGCAAGCGATATATGTTCGATTTCGAATTCTTTCTTATCTTCAAAACATCCAAGACCAACTTTATTTTTAGAAAGTGTTTCAAATGTTAATGGGCTAACAAATTCAGTTGCGTTTTTAGTCATGCATACTTTAACGTTAAACCCTAATTTTTTAAGTCTAGAAAGAACTTCACATGCTTTGTAAGCGGCTATTCCGCCACTTACGCCTAAACAAATGTTTTTCTTCACTATTTATTATCAACCTTTATAACAACATCTCCATCATATATTTCTTTAGCAGCATATGATATTGCTTTAAGATGTGATTCTTCAAATTTTTGATCCTTTGTTGATACAACTTCTCTAGCTCTTTTTGCTAATGCAATAACTAAAGCATAACGACATGGAGCTTTTAAAATTAATTTATCAATTGGTGGTTCGATCATCATAATCTAATTTCCTCCGTATATATTATTAAAATAATATTATATCTAAACATACAAATTTTGCAACTATTTTAATCTATTCACGCGTTCTCGTATTATCAATTTCTCCACCTTCAACTTTATCAATACCACCCAAGCATATTTAAAAATGTGGATTTACCTGAACCAAAACCACCTAAAATCACTAAAAAATCATGCTCATACACGTTTATAGATAAATCATTTAAAGCATATGTAAGTCCTTCACCTTCACCATATGTTTTTATTAAATGTTTAGCTTCAATAATTAACTTTTTCCCCTCATTCTTATCTTGAATAGGTTCAATATTTTTTCTTCTTTGGATTGATCAAGAAAATTTTCTTTTTGTATTTCTTCCATACTTATTCCCCCATATTTTTATTGTTAAAAATAACAATTAAGTATATTTGATATACTTAAATTTTTTCGAGAATATATATATTAAAATATATGTATTTAGTTAAAACTTAATAAACTTATGCTAAGAAAAAATCTTTAAATCCATTTATAACTTCTTGAGACTCTTTGTATTGTGGATTTTTAACTGCAAAAACATGATCTAATGTATGTTCTTTTACTTTTGGATAATTTTTAAATTGATGTTCGATTCCTTTTTGCGTTAATAAGTCATGTAGTTTTAATGATTCTTTTTGTAATGAATCTTGATCACTTGTTACTAAATATGCACTTGGGAAAGTAGCTACATCTAATAATAAAGTTGGATCTTTTAAATATTTAAAATATGCTTTTGCTTCCCCTTCTTTATTTGCTAAATATAACTCAACAAAATCCATAGCATCACTTCTATTTGTATCATACATAATTGAAACAAGAGCTATTTTCTTGAATTGGAACGTTGTCCCAGTGATTTCAAATTCATTTTGTATATTTACATTAGCATTAATGATTGAAGAAAAGTATGTTAATAACGCACCAGCTGAATCTCCTGCTAAGAATGCGTTATCTAAATTTAGTTTATATGTTTCTTTGTTAGCTTCAATATATTTAAAAGCAGTAATACAATCATTTATTTGATCATATAACGTTACATTAGGAATAAGTCTATAATTAATACTTACAACAGCAAAACCCTTTCTAGCAAAATCATAACAATATTTAATATTTGTTTCTTTATGGCAAGCAAACAATCCACCACCATGAATACAGACAAAAACAGGAGCATCATCAGACAAACCTTTAAGTTTATATATATCTAATGTTTGTAATGAGTCTCCATTTTCAACATATTTAATATCTTTTAATACATCTAAATCACTCGAATCTATTTCACTTTTCATAATTTTTCTTTCATTCATTTCAAAAAAATACTTTAAAACAGGAATTCTAAATGTAGGAACAAAATAAATAATTAAAACTGCAACTCCCAATAAAACAATAACTGAAAATATAGCAATAACTGCAATTAAAATATTTTTCTTTTTATTAGTACTTATCATAACAATCTCCATTTATATAACTATTCAAATACTAAATCAAAAAAGTAAAAATTACAATTAGCAAATAGATATACTACCGTTTATTTAAACATATTTCGTTTTATTGAATAATTAATTATTTTTTAGTATAATAAACTAAAGTTTATTAAAGAGGTTTAAATAAATGGCTGAAATTTGGAATAATATAACAAATTTTTTAGGAACAACAGGAGCTAATGTTTTACTTGGCTTTGGAATATTATTTATAGGGTTATTTGCTATAAAAATAGTATCAAAAATAGGAAATATTTCTCTACAAAAAGCACCTATTGAAAAAACTGTAGTTAGCTTTATATCAAGCTTAATAAATATGGCTTTATATATTCTACTAATTTACATCGTTGCAATAACAATGTTCCCTGAAACAAATGCTGGTATTATAGCTGCTTTAGGTAGTGCTGCTCTAGCAATTGGTTTAGCGTTAAAAGATAGTTTAGCAAATTTTGCTTCTGGTATAATAATAATTGTTACAAAACCATTTAAACAAGGTGATTATGTTGTTATAGGATCAACAGAAGGAACTGTAGAATCTGTAGGATTTATGTCCACTACTCTAACGAGCCCTGATAACAAATTAATCTCTATTGCTAATAGAATTGTTTTAAATAATTCCATAACGAACAACTCTGCTAAACCAACAAGAAGAGTTGATTTTGTAGTATCTGTTAAATATGGAAGTGATATAACAAAAACAAAAGAAGTATTACTTAGCCTAGTTAATAAACATCCAAAAGTTCTTAATTCTCCAAGTGCGGTATGTAGATTAAATGAATATGGAGAGTCTTCTTTGGATTTTACATTAAGATGTTGGGTTAGAAACGCTGATTATTGGGATGTAAAATTTGATATCAATGAAGAACTACAAACAGCTTTAAAAGCAAATGGAATTGAAATACCATTTAAGACAATTACTATTGATATTCCAAACAAAAATGATGCAGATGATTCTATTGATGAAAATTATGTTCTTGATAAACTAAAAGAAGCATCTAAAGAACAAATGGAAATAACTACAAATAAGAATATTTATAATGGTGAAAAACAAACAAATAATTTAGAACCAAGTGATTCTAATTCAAATGATAATGATGGGGAGGATAAATAAAATGAAACGCAGAAAAAAAAGAAATGATATAATTTATTCTCTTCTTTTAGTAATTGGTGTAAGCGGATTAGGATTCTTAATAGCTTCGCTATTTATAGAAACACCTATCTTTAATGATTTATTATGGCTATATTCATTCTTATTTAGTTTATCAATATTATTAATTGGAATTGCCCTATTTGGTTTTTCTAAGAAAATTAATGCTATTTCTGAATCTAAATCAACATTAAGGAAAATTACTAAACTATTATCTAAAATGAAATCTAAATATGATGTTGGTGATGATCCATATGATTTCTTTGCGGCATCAAAATGTGAAGTATTAGTTCGTAGAGCAACATATAATATCGAAAATATTTATAAAAAGACAGAGATTTTTGATTTAAAAACTAGAAATGAAAAATTAACTGAATTACTTTCATATTTCAAAGAATTAGATGAATCTGTATTTGAAGATGATGTTTTTAATGAACATATCATTAATATAGGTGAACTTAAAAAAATCTTATTAACCCTTTAAATTAATTAATATTTAATACTATATAAAAAATGGCTACGAAAGTAGCCATTTCTTAGTTTAATCTAATTATTTATTAATTTTATAATTCATAAATCTGAGCTGAATTGACTGCATAATAATCATACAAAGCTTCTTTTTCTTGAGGTCCAGTAGGTCCAGTTACAAGGAATCTATAAAATACACCATTAGGTAATTCATAGTTTCCCCATATCATTACTGCATCACTATCTTTATTGAGATAATCTTTATCAAAACAAGTTTTCCATGTACTTGAACCAACGCCTCTACCTTCCCAAGTTAAAGCATCATATACAAAAGTTTCAAGTGTGTTCCAAGAATCCCAAGCGTAACCCTTAGAACACTCATCTTTCAATCTAGTAATGTAAATGTTCTTATATACGTTTACGCCTTCACGATTCCAAATTCCATGACTCTTTAAAGCAATATATACAACTGGATGGTTTCCTTCCATTTCAACATCATTCCAGTCATAATACTCTCTCCACTCATGATATGAAATCTCTAAAAATGCTGGACGAACCTTTGTTGTGCTATTATTCTCTTCTATTATTAGATTTACGGAAATATGTTCCCAATCACCAATATGATTTCCATATGCATGTCCTGCTATATCTTTTCCATAATTATATGGAGTATATACGAAATAAACTAAACTTAAATATATACCTTCTTTTCTTACAGCAAAACTATATAATTTTGCATTATCTTTATCCCCTTTAAGGAAATCGTTCATATAATATGGATCAGATAATCCTTCTATTTGATAAAAATAACCATCTCCAGTATCAGTTCTTGTTAGATTTTCTTTCGCTTTTTCAACAGTAGAGCCAAAAAAAACTTCATTCACATCCCACCATATTTTAGGTGCATATGTTGTTAAAAGTTGGGCGTAATCATCATCTGTTAATAAATGATTATATTCTGTGAATTCTGTATCTATTGTTTCAACCTTTAATGATTGAATATCTTTATTAAGGTCCCCTCTATAACAAACTTCATATGATTTACCTTTGAAGTTTTTCTTGGTGTAAAATGTAGCCTTATATCCAGCTCCCATAATAACTTTATCGATTCTAATATCAACATCTGCATATTCACCGACTTTAAATTCAATAAAATCTTCATTATGTGGTTTAACAGCACATTCCATATTAAGATCTGCATAATCATTTGAATATTTTGCTTCAAAGATTAATACATCATTTTTGCCTGTATTCCAATTATCTTTAATAAGAACCTTATTGTGTTTCCAACCTAAAAAACCATATCCACTACGTATTAAATCTGAAGGTAAATCAAAATCTGTATCATTTTCTATATATCTTATCTCCTCATTAGCCATTCCTTCAGCACCATTATATTTAAATACAACAGTAGTGTACCCAGGTTTAATATCATACGATTGTTTACCACAACCAACTAAATTAACTGCTACAACAGTTAATACTACGACCATCAAAACAATAATTAATAATTTCTTTTTCATAATATTAATATATTAATGCATTTTTGTAATTTAGAAAAGATTTTATATTCTATAAAAACAAATGAGATTATTTCTAATCTCACTCGATTTGTTTTGAATAATTAAATAATAGCAATTAATTTTAAATCAATTATCTGGTTTATCTTTGTATGCTGCAGCTTCATTTAAAGCATCTAAAAGGAAATCTGGATCAAGGCCATGAACAACAGCAGCTTCTTCTATTGTTTCACCAGTACTTAACTCACAACCTAAGCAATGCATTCCTACTTCCATTAATAACATTGTCATAGCATTTATATTAACACCTGGTGTTTTAAAAGCATCCATTAAAATTGTTTCTCTTGTAAACATATTTACTTCCTTTTTTACTTTAAATTGCATATATAGAATAGCACATATTTTTATACAATACAAAACATTTTATTCTAATTAAAAGAAAGCTTTTCTATATATATTTTAGAAAAGCCTTCGTTAATTATATCTATTAATTAAATAACAATGAATTAGTCTTCATCCAATACTTTTTCGCTATCATTATTATCCCCTTCATCTCCTTCTTCTTCTGGATCTTCACCATTTTCTTCTGGAGTTTCAGCATTATCTGGATCATATGTATTTAATAATTTCTCAATTGTTGCTTCTAGATTTTCATCATTGATATCAATTGTTTTAATGAAATTATCAGCATAATATACAGTAAATAATACTCTAGTATTCTTAACACTATCAAAAAATGCTATTACAGATTCATTTGTAGCAAAATCATTATCTATTCCACCAAGAAAATCCATTACAGATTCATAGTTATAGAATATATCTGAGAAGAATGAATCTTTAATTCCTATCTTTAACATTTCACTATCAAGTGTAAAACTAGAGAAAATATATGCTACTAGGTTAATAATATTTAATGATTTTTTAACGTTTGTTCCCAAATCATTAATTAATATATCATATGCTATATCAGCAAGTACAAATTCATCACTATCTAGAACATAGATACATTCTTCTTCCCCTGTAGTTTCATTAGTCTGATATATATACATAACGTCTCTATATACATAGAATGATTGAAGAACTGGATTATTAGTATCTTTTGGATTAATAAATTCAATAAATAAAAAGTCATCTATTGTATTATCTTTAAATATTGAGAAAGTTACTCTAAATAATCTTTCTAAATCCAAATTATCTCCTGATTTAGCTGGGAAATCAGCAACAAAAATTGCATCTTTGTAACTAACAAATTTAGATTCTTCTGTTTTATTTTCTAAAGTACCACTAACTATTGGTAATCCAATCGTGCTTACATTTGTTGAGAATAATAACTTATCAACATTTACTACAACATTTAACTCATCTGTATTAAATAAGTCATTTTTCTTTTCAAATCTAATATTAGATGTCAATTTACATGTTTGTATTTCTTCATTTTTTGTTGCAAGTTCTAATTTTAAAACTGAATCTGGTATGTCTCCATCTTCAACTTTCTTTTCTGTTGTATTAAATAAAATTGCAAACAATTGTAATATTTCTTGTTTAGCATTTGGGTCATCTTTAAAGAAATTCATAATAGCTGAATCTTTTGCAAATAATGCTTCGATAGTTTCATCAATATCTATATTAAGCATTAGTTGATATTCTTTTCCACCATTTGAGTTTCTAGATTTAGCTGAATAACTATCAATCTTTACTTCATTTGCTAATGTGTTAGAAAAAAGTATTAGATTATTTTCCAATTCTTTAGAATTATATACAACTGGGAAGAAATCAGTCCATTTAACACTTTCGAATGAAAATTTTATCTTATTCTCTCCTACTTGAACGTATAAATAGTTGTTGTATAAATATAAACCTAAAATGACAAATTTATTTTCATTTGTGATTTGAAACTCTAATTTAGAATTAGCTCTAATCTCATCATCTTCCCCAAGTCCTTTATATTGCATTTTTACATATGCGTCAAACTCATTATTGTTAACAATAATAGATGCAGTTGTATCAACACCTAATTGCTTAGTTTTTCTACTATTAATATCAGCTTTTGATACTTTCTTTGTTACATTAAGAATTCCAGTGAAAAATTTTGTAAAAATATCAGCTTCTTTTACTGTCTTATCTTTTACAAAACCATCATTTGTGCCACTACCACTACCACTGCCACTTCCACCAGAGCCAGAACCTGAATTATTATTATTCCCACCACATGCACAAAGCACGATTGCGAGGCATATAATAATTAAAGTAACAATTAGTAATTTTTTAGTTTTCATAACTCTCCTTCTAAATACAATCTATTTCTAGAATGTGTTTAGCTCTTTAATCTTACCTTCTATTATCTTTTGTACAGTAGAAACGATATCATCAATTGCAACATTTTCTTGAATTGATTTATCTCTCGACGTCAGTTCCACTGCGCCATTAGCTAAAGATCTTGGGCTTACAACAACTCTTAAAGGAATTCCCATAAGTTCTTGATCCTTAAACTTAATACCAGGAGAAATATCTCTATCATCAAAAATAACTTCAATATTCTCTTTCTTCATCTTTTCATATAATTCATATGAAACTTTATTTACTTCTTCATTATCTAATCTAATTGGGCATAAATAAACATGCCATGGAGCAACTGTCATTGGGAATATCATACCATTTTCATCATGACTTTCTTCAATTAATGAAGCTATTGCTCTACCAACACCTATTCCATAACAACCCATAATAGGATTGAATTGTTTTCCTTCTTTATCAAGAATAGTCATATTCATTGATTTAGTATATTTTGTTCCTAATTGGAAAATATTACCAATTTCAATTCCATTTTCTACTCTTAATTTATTTTCGCAACATGGACACTTTTCTCCTACCTTAACTTTAGAAATATCATTAAAGGTAATTCCTTTCATATCTCTATCAAAATCAAGACCCGTTATATGATATTCTTCTTTATTAGCTCCAGTTACACAATTATTAAGGTGTTCTAATGAACAATCATATATTATTTTTGCACCCTTAACATCAAGGTTATAACAACCAATATTTCCAGGTACTAACTTATCTGAATCTTTTAAGTTAGCTGGAACAACACCAGTTTGAATAATCTTAGTTAATTTACTCTCATTAACTTCAAGATCTCCTCTAATAAAGCAAATAACTAAATTTTCTGTTCCTTTTTCAAAGAAACAAACAGCTTTAACTGATTTTTCTTGTTTAGAATTTAAAAATTCACAAACTGAATCAATATCTTTCTTATCAGCGGTAAATACAGTTTTTAATTCTTCGCTAACTTCATCTCTTAAAGAATCTCTCTTACAAGTAGCAACTTCCATATTTGTTTTATATCCACATTTATCACATAAAACAATGGAATCTTCACCAATATCTGTTAATAACATGAATTCGTGAGAAATACTACCACCCATCATTCCAGAATCTGATTTAACAGAAACAAAATTCTTCATTCCAATTCTCTTAAAGATTCTTTCATATGCTACATGCATTTTTTCATAGTATTCTGCTAAATCTTCTTGTGTATTGTGGAAAGAATATGCATCTTTCATCGTAAATTCTTTAACTCTAATCAATCCACATCTAGCTCTAGCTTCATCTCTAAATTTTGTTTGGATTTGATAAATCATGAATGGTAATTGTTGATATGAATGAATATTCCCTTTAACAAAATGTACTGATGCTTCTTCATGAGTCATACCTAAAACCATATCATGTTCTGTTCTATCCTTGAATCTAACAAGTTCTGGTCCAATAGAAGAATATCTTCCAGATTCATCCCATAATTCTCTTGGCATAACAACTGGGAATTGAACTTCTTGTCCATCAAGTTTATCCATTTCTTCTCTAATTATATTTTCAATCTTTTTAGCAACTCTTTTTGCAGGCATTGCTAAAGTAAATATTCCATTTGATACAAGCTTAATATATCCTGCTCTTACTAGAAGTGCATGACTAACTGCTTGTGTGTCTTGTGGAGTCTCTTTTTTTCTTTCTCCAACTAACTTTGATATTAACATTTTTTCTCCATTCCTTTTATTTTTTATCTTTTGTTTATATATGCAAAAAATATCCAACCTAAGTTTTGTTACAAATAGATATAGATATTTTCGTTATATTAAATACAAATAAAAAGTAATTATAAAACCTTAATTGTCCAACTACCGATCTCGCAATCTTCTCTTTTTTCAATTAAGTATACTTTTAGTACATACGTTCCAGCTTCGCTGAAAGTATTATCATCATTCAATTTTAAATCAGCTGATTCTTCATCAACAATGATATTCTTTGATACAGTCTTTTCTGATCCATCTGACATAATTGCTTTTACAGAAATATCAGATGTTGAGAATTTCGCACCAACTTCATACTCTTTTTCAGCAATCGTGTAAGAAGAAATACTAACAGTATTATCTTTATTACACGAAGCCAAAACTACTAAACAGCTTAAAGCTACAGCTAAAACTAAAAATAAACTTATAAACTTTTTCATTTGTACATAACTCCTATATGGTCTGCAACTATACAGACTTATATATTATATATTAAAATAATATAAATATTTTGTCTATATCTAGCAAATATAGTATACATACTTAACGAAAAAATCAACCAAAATCGTATGTTTTGTATACTTTACTATGCCCCATTATTGTCTCATTAACTGAAAATAACATAAAAAAATACCTTAGTGCATTAATTTACACCAAGGTATTTAGATTTTAAACTAATTAGAATTTGTTAATTATTCAGCTTTTGGTCCAGCGTTAACAATCTTCTTATCCATGTTTGGATACTTTTCAGCAAAGTTCTTTACAAACATTCCTGCTAATTTCTTAGCTTGAGCATCATATGCATCCTTATCAGCCCATGTTGATTTTGGATTTAATATTTCAGATGGAACATTTGGACAGCTTTGTGGAATTTCTAAGTTAAATCTGTCATCATGAACATATTCAACATTATCAAAATCACCATTTAATGCTGCTGTAACCATAGCACGTGTATATTTTAATTTCATTCTTGAACCAACTCCATATGGGCCACCAGTCCAACCAGTATTAACTAAATATACTTTTGTGTTATATTTTTCAATCTTTTCACCGAGCATATTTGCATATACTTGAGCATCTAAAGGCATGAATGGTTCACCAAATAATGTTGAGAATGTTGGAACTGGTTCTTTAATTCCAATTTCAGTACCAGCAACTTTAGATGTGAATCCTGTAACGAATTGATACATAGCTGCTTCTTTAGATAATCTAGCGATTGGAGGTAAAACACCAAATGAATCAGCTGTTAAGAAAATAACAACTTTAGGAATTCCACCTACTCCAGGAATAGCTGCATTTGGAATATATTCAATAGGATATCCAACACGAGTATTTTCAGCATATGTATTATCATCATAGTCTGGAGCTCTTGTTTCATCGTCAATTACTACGTTTTCAACTAATGAACCAAATTTAATAGCATTGAAAATTTCAGGTTCACCTTCAGCGCTTAAGTGAATACATTTAGCATAGCATCCACCTTCAATGTTGAAGATACCATTATCAGACCAACCATGTTCATCATCACCAATTAACATTCTGTTTGGATCTGCAGATAAAGTTGTTTTTCCTGTTCCAGATAACCCAAAGAATACTGCTGTTTCTTTTGTAACTGGATCCATGTTAGCTGATGAGTGCATTGGTAAAACGCCTTCTTTTGGTAAGAAATAGTTCATTGTTGAGAAAACTGTTTTCTTAATTTCACCAGCATATTGTGAACCACAAATAATTGCTAAGTGAGCTTCATAGTCAAGTAAAATTGCAGCTTCTGATCTTGTTCCATCAATTTCAGGAATGCACTTAAATCCAGGTGCAGCAATAACTGTGAAGAATGGTTCACCATAGTTATCTAATTCTTCTTTTGTTGGACGAATTAATAAGTTTCTAATGAATAAGTTTTGGCTAGCTAATTCATTAACAATTCTAAATTTCTTTGTATATTTTGGATCGGCTCCAGCAAAGCCATCGAATAAGAATATTTCTTTATTTTGTAAATAAGCTATAACTTTTGATTTGATTGCTTCAAATTTTTCTTTTGTAATAGCAAAATTAACTTTTCCCCAAGCGATATCATTATGAACTGCTGGTGTATCAACGATGAACTTGTCTTTAGCTGATCTACCTGTATATTTACCTGTTAAAACAACAAGTGCTCCTGTATCACTTAATTTACCTTCTCCTCTAGCAATTGCTCTTTCTGTAAGTTCTGCTGGATAAAGGTTTCTGTACACTGCTTTGGCATTGATTATACCAAGTTTTTCTAATCCATATGTTTCCATTTTAGAAACCTCCTTAAATTTATTGTTAAAATTTTATCAAAATTCAATTTTTAATACAACTAAAATGAGGCATATTTATTATAAAATATGCCACAAAATGAAAAATTATTCATATTTACAAAAATTGACTATTCAGAAAGCGTAAATTCTAAATCTAAAATACAAACAGTATCTCCATCTTTTGCTCCATTTTCATGAAGCATATCAATTACTCCTCTATCACGCAATTTCTTTTGGAACCAGTTAAAGCTATCTAAATCATCTAAGTATGCTTTTCTAGCTAAATCTTCAACAAATCCACCAGTGATGTAATATACACCTTTGTCATAATGAATCTCAACTGTTTCTCTATCAAGCTTATCATATTCAAATGGAACAAATTTAATTGGCTCTGGTTTAGGCAATTCAACTAAAATATTATGTATTTCTTGTTTTAACTGATCTAATCCACTTCTGTTCATAGCAGAAATCTTGATTGTTTCTTTACCAAGCTTCTTTTCAAATTCTTTTATTAATTCATCATCACTAAGTAAATCAACTTTATTTAAAACAACAATTTCTGGTCTGTTATATACATCCAAGCTATATTTCTTTAATTCATTACGAATTTTTAAATAATCATCATATGGATCTCTTCCTTCAAATCCAGATATGTCGATTAAATGAACAATTAATCTAACTCTTTCAATATGTCTCAAGAATTTATGACCTAATCCTAAACCATCAGATGCTCCTTCAATTAATCCAGGAATATCAGCTAAAACATAGCTAGTGTCATAATATTCCATAACGCCTAAATTAGGATTTAAAGTAGTAAAATGATAGTTTGCAATTTTTGGTCTAGCTTTCGTTAATACGCTTAATAGGGTACTTTTTCCAACATT
>JAIKVY010000119.1 GCA_024685275.1 Clostridia bacterium | reverse complement strand
TAAATATGGTGTTACTGATTCTAAATTAAGTTCTTCAGATATTTTACTAGCCTTTTCCAAAGCTTCATATGTAATTTTATTCTTTCCATATCCTGATTGAATCGTATCAAATATTTCCCCTGCCCCACGCAAATTAAAATCCCTTCTTTAGGATTTAACACGACAAAGTTTGGAATCTAGTGTAATATTTGCAAAATTTATTTACTAAAGTAAATAAAAATACTTGTAAATATTTTTTTTGTATGTTATAATATGTAGTGTTAAGGTGTTATTATACAAAGGAGTTATTTTATGAGTTATTTTTTAAAGAAAACTACCCCTTCATCTAAAGGGTTATATCTTCAAATATATGAATCTTTTTATGACCAAGTTAAACATTCAAGGCGCAATAAATGTTTCAAGACATTAGGATATTTTTCTGATTTAGTTAAATCTGGGATATCTGATCCTATCGAGTGGGCTAATGAAGAAATTAAGCATCTTAATGATGAGTCATTGATTAAAAAAGAAACTAAAATTTCTGATATCTCTGCGTCTAAAAATATTGGTTATTTTCTACTTAAAGCTATTTTAGACAAATTAAATGTAGATTACTACATTAACATGTTTTCTATATCTAAAAATTTTCATTATGTCTTATCCGACTTAGTTAGAACTTTGATATATTCACAAGTTGGAAATCCAGGTAGCAAACTTAAAGCATATGAAAATGTAATACCCTCTTTATATAACTCTCAAGCATATTCATATGATCAAATATTGGATTGTATTGAATTCGTAGGGAATGACTATGAAAAATTTATTGAGTTATTCAATCATCAAATTAACAAAAAATATGGGAGAAAAACAAATGTTAATTTTTTTGATTGTACCAATTACTATTTTGAAATAGATGAAGAATTTGAAGACAAACAAAAAGGGCCCTCAAAAGAAGGTAGAAATTCTCCAATAATTGGACAAGCGTTATTGCTTGATGCTGAGCAAATACCATTAGGAATGATGATGTATCCAGGGAATAAATCTGAAAAGCCATATTTAAGAAAAATGATTGAAGATACTAAGTCAAGATATGATATTAAAGGTAGAACAATACAAGTTGCTGACAAAGGATTAAATTGTGCTAGAAATATATATGCAGCAGTTGTAGAAGCAAATGATGGGTACATATTTTCAAAATCTGTTCATGGAAAAAATCTATCAAACATTGAAAAAGAATGGCTTCTTTTAAATAATGAATTTAATGTATGGCATATGGTTCCTGATTCGACAGGTTACGCTAAATACTATTTTAAAGAATGTATTGATGATTTTGAATACAGTTTTGTTGATGAAGATGGCGAATTAACCCGTTTTACTGTTAAAGAAAAAAGAATTGTTACATTTAACCCAAGTCTAGCTAAAAAGCAAAAAAATGAAATCAAAAAGCAAATAGAAAAAGCTGAAAAAATACTCACAATGAAAGCTGCTTTGAACTCCGAATTTGGTGATTTAGTTAAATATCTTAATTTTACTAGTGTTAACAATTCAAATGAAAAAATTAAAATTGCTACTAGTTTAAACACGAAAAAGATTGAGGAAGATTTAAAATTTGCTGGGTACAATTTACTTGTTACGTCAGAATTAAATATGGATGCGAAAGAAGTATACAATGTATATCATGGTCTTTGGAAAATTGAAGAATCTTTTAGAATACTGAAATCGTATCTTGAAGCAAGACCAGTATTTTTACAAAAAAGAGAATCTATTTATGGACATTTTCTTATATGTTATTTAGCTCTAACGTTATTAAGATTGCTTGAAATTAAAGAATTTGAGAATGCTCTTTCAGTAAGCGAAATTGTTAATTTTATTAGAAATTTCAATGTTACAGAAACTCCTGAAGGATCATATGTAAATACTAGTACAATGTCAAAAACGTTTAAGTATATTGAAGAGTTTTTTGGATCTTGTGTAATGTCTAATATGTTCCTCAAAAAAAGAGACTTGGATTTGATATTAAAATATCTAATTTAACACTACATTTGGGGGTTTAATCCTAAAGTCAGGTACTATGAAATTAAGCAAGATTTTTTTTATTTTGTCGTTTTTGCGTGATTTTTTTAACTTTATTTTAAGAATTTGACATTTAATATATATAATATATTAACTATATAACACGAGAGACTATATTATATATTTTTTCTGAAGCAATATCTACCATTTGAATAAAACTTATACTTGCGTCTTCATCAGCATTATCTGAAATGCATCTTATTGCCACAAATGGGATATTTGCTATATATGCTACCCATCTTTAGACAATTGCACTAGAATTTTTTAGACTTTTATACTTGTATTTTTTATTTTTTACTTGATATCTTACTACGTAAGATATTTTTTTTAAATACACTTTACAAAACTTTATTTTATGTGTTATAATTATAGTGTAATATAGTGTAATATATTTTAAATAAAAAGAGGTTAAAATGTCATATTTTTTAAAGCAATCAAAACTCAATGGAAAGACCTATTTACAGATATACGAATCAATATATGATCCAGCCTTGAAGCGTGGTAAAAACAAGTGTTATCAAAAGATTGGGTATTTAGAAAATCTGACTACAGAAAAGATGCCTGACCCTATTAGTCACTACAAAGAAGAAGTTGCTAAATTAAATACAAAAGAAAGGAAAGAGAAAGAAGAAGCAAAAATCAGATTAATTGAAGAAGATCCGGTTAAGAATTTTGGTTACTTTCTAGTTAAAGTTCTATACAACACATTAGAACTAGAAAAAGAAATGGAACCGATGAAATACATTCACAAATTCAAATTTAATATATCAAATCTAATTGAAGCATTAACCTATTCAAGAATAGTAAATCCATGTAGTAAGTTAAAAACATATTCAGAAGTAATGCCACAGTTATACGGCAAATATGATTTTAGTTTAGATCAAATATATGATGGGATTGAATTTATTGGTAGTTCATACAGTGACTTTATTGAGATATTAAATCATTGTCTAGGAGAAAAAATTAAAAGGCAAACCAATATCTCCTACTTTGATTGTACTAACTATTATTTCGAGATTGATTTTGAGTTTGAAGACAAGAAAAAAGGGCCAAGTAAAGAAAACAGAAAAAGTCCAATTATTGGACAAGCGTTATTACTAGATGGAGACTCTATTCCCTTAGGGATGAAGATGTATCCAGGTAATGAATCAGAGAAGCCGAAATTAAGAGAATTAATACAAGAGATGAAAGCCACGCAAAATATTACTGGAAGAACCATACAAGTAGCTGACAAGGGATTAAATTGTGGAGACAACATATATGAAGCGTTAAAGAACAAAGATGGGTATATATTCTCTCAATCAGTAGCGATGTTGGATGAGAAAGAAAAGAACTGGGTATTACTAGAATCTGACTATATTCCAGTTAAAGACAAATATGGAGAAGTGCTATACTACACAAAGAGTTGTACAGATAGTTTTGAAATTAAATATACAGACAAGAATGGAAAGAAAAAGCCTATTCAAGTAAGACAAAAACGAATAGCTATATACAATCCATCCTTAGCAGAGAAAAAGAAAAAAGAAATAGAAGCGTTAGCAATTAAAGCAAAATCGTTATGTTATTCAAAAGCAAAGAAAGACGAATATGGAGAATCTGGCAAATATATTAATTTTATTAATGAGAATGGAACAAAAGCCGCTACGGAAGTAAATGTAGCTAAAATAGAAGAAGACAAAAGAATTGCTGGATTTAACATGTTAATCACATCTGAGACCAAAGAATCAGATGAAAATATATATCGTGTATATCACAATCTATGGAAAATTGAAAACACATTTAGGATATTAAAAAGTCAACTAGATGCAAGACCAGTATATTTACAAACAAAAGAAAAAATATATGGTCACTTTCTAATATGCTACTATGCTGTTACGTTATTAAGAGTATTAGAAGAAAAAGTGTTTAAAAGAGCATTTTCAACATATGAATTAATTGAAATGATTAGAAAAATGAGAGTTGTTACCGACACAACAAAGAATATTAATATTACACCTAGAACAAAAAATATTACTGAGTTAGCTAGTATGACAAAACTAAAATTTAGTCACTTTTACCTATCAGACAAAGAGTTAAAAAAGATGTTTAAAGCGTTTTATACAGGACTAAAAAAGTGATATTGCACTATATTTTAGGGGTCAACTCCTAAAGTCAGGTTATATGTATATTAGTGTCAATAAATGGGCATTAAGGAACAATTAAGGTTACTTATAAATCTAATTTATTTTTTTCTGTTTTTATTAATTTTCTTATTATAATAATTATTAGAATTTTTATTATTAGAATTGTTTCTTGTTACATTATCATTAATATTTGAGTTATTTTTATTTAAATCCTCATTATCATTGTTTGAATTTACATTAATGTCTAATTTTTTTATTTTATTGTTATTATTTTGATTTAAATTAATCCCTTTCTTTTGCATCTTGATTATATTAGGAATCATAAATATTTCTGACAAATATTGAGCATATGTTGCCATAATCAGAGAATAATATTTTGATCCAAAAACCATTAAAACAGCGACTATAATAATACCTATGATATTATTTGCAAAGATTAATCCAACAAATAACGCAACGAAAATAATTAAAAAGAATAACGTTTGAATAGGAAATTTTATAGTAAAAATAACTGAATTTTTAAATTTATCAATCATTTTGCCCTTATAAAGGAAAATAGAAGGAATAAAATTCAACATAACCATTAAAAATAATAATGAAAAAATTGATGCAAAAATTATCATAAAATAATGGCCAACGTTTAATGTCTGACAATATACATTGCCAACAAAATAAACAAATACATTGCCTATCCCAGCAAATAAAATCATAAACAAAAATCCTACCAATAACATTGGTAAAATATGTTTTTTTATTCCATAAAAATATTCTCCTATAACTTTAGGAATGTCATTACCGTAATTATCTTTTTTATATTTTATAAATTTATCTTTTAAAACAAATTTTGTAGCTAAATGCATAATTCCACCAAAACCTATAAACATTGGAATCATAGAAACTCCAATTGCTAAAAATATAAAGTAGTAAACGTTAAGCATTTGCATTTTTACATCAAGAATAGTCGCGCTATAATTACTTATACCAAATCCAAAATTACTCAATAAATAAGGTGAATTTGATATTCCTGCAATTTTATATGCAAGATTTTCAACTCCCCCAAAACCTATTGGAATAAAATAAACAGCAAGAAGTGGTAATAAAAAAATTAAAAATAATAAGTTAGTTAAAAATAATGATGAACTACTCTCTTTAGATACTTCTCTAAAATATCTAAATCTTCCTTGTCTTTCTTCTGAAATCTGTTCATCGAATCTATCTTCTTGTAAAATAACTAATTTTTTTAAAATACTATTCTTCTTTTCTTGTGCCATACATATCCCTTCTTAACTTAATTATACTTTAATTATATATTATTTCGTTCATTTGTTAAAATAATTTTAATCATTGTCTTGATTTCTATGTTCTCTTGCAAATATTCTCATTCTTTCTGCATGATCTAAAATTACTTTTCTTACTCTTAAAGATTTTGGTGTAACTTCAAGTAATTCATCATTACTAATAAACTCTATACATTCTTCAAGACTCATTATTTTAGGAGTTTCTAATGTCAATGCTTCATCAGAACCAGCTGCTCTCATATTTGTTACATGTTTCTTTTTACAAACATTTACTGGAATATCATCTTGCTTCGGAGAATAACCAACAACCATTCCTGCATATACTTTAGTTCCAGGAGTAATAAATAGTTGTCCTCTTCCTTGAGCATTAAATAATCCATACGTAACGGCTTCACCTGTTTCAAAAGCGACTAATGCTCCATATGGTCTTTTAGGGATTGTTCCTTTTAATGGTTCATAACCTCCAAATATCATATTCATGATACCTTCTCCTCTAGTTTGCGTCATAAAATCATTTCTATAACCCAATAAACCTCTTTCAGGAATCTTAAATTTTAATTTCATTCTATCATTAAATGGGGACATATCAATTAATTCACCTTGTCTTCTTCCCATTTCTTCCATAACTGAGCCTACACAATTGCTAGGAACATCTATTTCAACATTTTCAATAGGTTCGCATAAAACACCATCTACAACTTTATTAATTACTTTTGGAGTTCCAATTTGAAACTCATACCCTTCTCTTCTCATTGTCTCAATTAAAATTGAAAGATGTATTTCCCCTCTCCCAGAAACTATAAATTCATCACTACTTTTTTCCTCAACTCTTAAAGAAACATCTTTTAATAATTCTTTTTCTAATCTTGCTCTTAAATGTCTTGAAGTAACAAATTTCCCCTCAGTTCCAGCAAATGGACTATCATTAACTAAAAAACTCATTTGTAATGTTGGTTCACTAATTTTAACAAATGGTAAAGGTTCAATTTTATCTAGAGAACAAATTGTTTCGCCAATTGTTATATTTTCTGTCCCACTAACCCTTATAATATCACCAACAGTTGCAGATTCGACTGATTCTTTATTTAATCCAGAAATCTGATAAATATTAGTAACCTTACTTTTATATGTCTCATTATTGAAATAATTACATACTACAATATCTTGATTTTGTTTAATAGTTCCTCTTTCAATGCAACCAACAGCAATTCTTCCCACATAATCATTATAATCAATTGCAGAGACCAACATTTGTAATGGAGCATTTTCATCTCCCTCAGGCGGATTAATATGATTAATGATTGTTTCAAAAAGTGGTTCAAGATCTTTTCCTTCTACATTAGGATCTAAACTTGCAGTTCCAGTTCTTCCACTACAATAAACAACTGGACTATATAATTGTTCTTCATTGGCATTCAATTCTAATAATAAATTATATACTTCATCCAAAACCTCTTCACATCTAGCATCAGGTTTATCAATTTTATTAATACAAATAATAATTTTATGATTCATTTCAAGTGCTTTTTGTAAGACAAACCTTGTTTGTGGCATTGGTCCCTCATAGGCATCAACCAAAAGAACAACTCCATTAATCATTTTAAGAACTCTTTCAACTTCACCACCAAAATCTGCGTGTCCAGGAGTATCAACAATATTTATTTTAACATCTTTATAATATGCTGATGTATTTTTAGATAGAATCGTTATTCCCCTTTCTTTTTCTAAATCATTACTATCCATAACACAATTAGGGACAAATTGATTACTCCTAAAAATTCCACCTTGCTTTAACATAGCATCAACCAATGTTGTTTTTCCATGGTCAACATGAGCAATAATCGCAATATTTCTTAAATCATTTCTAATCATTTGTTTTCCTTTTCAATCATTGATTAATTAAATCAAATTCTTCTTTTGTAATAATAAATTCTTTCATATCAAAATCGCTATTAATATATACATTACTTAACCCTTTAATATTAGTTTTTCCTATATTAATTTCATAATTAACAGCATTAACATATATTTTTAAAACTAAATCTTTATTCCAAATCCCAGTTAATTTATAATCCAAAACATCATTATATATTAAATCATTCTCATTAGGATTTAATAAGCATCTACTTATGTACTCTGAAATATCTAATGTTAAATTATTATCGTTATCAATAAAAAAATCTAGTGTAGGCTTATACTCTT
>JAIKVY010000101.1 GCA_024685275.1 Clostridia bacterium | reverse complement strand
ACTTCAACACCAGCTGGTAATTGAATTGTTCCTGTAACGTCAGTTGTTCTGAAATAGAATTGTGGTCTATATCCATTAACGAATGGAGTATGTCTTCCACCTTCTTCTTTCTTTAATACATAAACTGCTCCTGTGAAGTGTTTATGTGGATGAATTGTACCAGGTTTAGCTAATACTTGTCCTCTTTCGATTTCTTTCTTATCAATACCTCTTAA
This sequence comes from Clostridia bacterium, assembly GCA_024685275.1. Lineage (GTDB taxonomy): Bacteria > Bacillota > Clostridia > Christensenellales > DTU072 > CAG-1782. The sequence goes on along the minus strand of JAIKVY010000101.1, from coordinate 5,733 downwards.
TAATAAACCAGCGTTATCACCAGCAACAGCTTCATCAAGAGATTTTCTGAACATTTCGATACCTGTAATTGTTGTTTCCTTTGGTTTATCCATTAATCCAACGATTTCAACTTTATCTTGCATCTTAACGACACCTCTTTCTACTCTACCTGTAGCAACTGTTCCACGTCCTGTAATTGTGAAAACGTCTTCTACTGGCATTAAGAAAGGCTTTTCTGTATCTCTTACTGGTTCATCGATATATGTATCGATAGCATCGAGTAATTCTTTAATACATTCTGTTTCTGGGCAATCAACTTTACCAGCAGCTATAGCTTCAGATGCTTTTAATGCAGAACCTTTGATTACTGGAATGTTTTCATCATCGAATCCATATTCAGCTAATAATTCTCTGATTTCCATTTCAACTAAATCAAGAATTTCTGGATCATCAACTTGATCAACTTTGTTCATGAATACAACAATCTTTGGAACACCAACTTGACGAGCGAGAAGAATATGTTCTCTTGTTTGTGGCATTGGACCATCTGTTGAAGCAACAACTAAGATAGCTCCATCCATTTGAGCAGCACCTGTAATCATATTCTTAACATAATCTGCATGTCCCGGACAGTCAACGTGAGCATAGTGACGTTTGTCTGTTTCATATTCAACGTGAGCTGTATTAATTGTAATACCTCTTGCTTTTTCTTCTGGTGCCTTATCAATTTGGTCATATCTCATAGCTTGTGCCTTACCCTTAGCTGCGCTGTACATTGTGATAGCTGCAGTAAGTGTTGTCTTACCATGGTCAACGTGACCGATAGTACCAATGTTAACGTGTGGCTTAGTTCTTTCAAATTTTTCTTTTGCCATTTTTAATATCCTCCGTAATAAATTTTATTTGTTTTATAATCTTTGATTATTATATATTATAATTTTTTGTTTGTCACGTTTTTTAAACGTATATTCAAACATTAATTATTGGTCTTTAAATCCATCAAGCGTTTCTTTTCGCTATTTGGAACTTCAGTGTATTCTTTGAGTTGCATTGAATATCCACCTCTACCTTGAGTAGCACTTCTTAATACGTTTGCATATCCAAACATTTCAGCAAGTGGAATTTCAGCATCAACAACTTTTAAACCACCTCTATCTTCAGAATTTGTAATATTTCCTCTTCTAGAGTTAACTGTGCTATATACATCTCCTAAGTAATTTTCAGGAACTGTAATTTCAACACTCATTAAAGGTTCAAGAATAGTTGGATCAGCTTTCATTGCAGCATCTTTGAATGCGTAACTACCAGCAATATGGAATGCCATTTCTGAAGAATCGACATCGTGGAATGAACCATCAACCAATCTTACTTTGAAGTCAACTAATTCGTATCCAGCAATTACACCGCCAGCAGCAGCTTCTAATATACCTTCTTCAATTGGTTTAATAAATTCTTTTGGAATACATCCACCAACTGTTTCGTCAACAAACTCGAAGCCCTTTCCTGGTTCATTTGGAGACATTTCAATGATACAGTGTCCATATTGACCTCTACCACCTGATTGTCTAATATATTTTCCTTCACCTCTAGCTGCTTTCTTGATTGTTTCTCTGTAAGCAACTTGTGGTTTACCAATGTTTGCTTCAACTTTGTATTCACGAAGTAATCTATCAACAATAACTTCAAGATGTAATTCACCCATACCAGCAATAATTGTTTGTTGAGTTTCTTTATCTGTATATGCTTTAAATGTTGGATCTTCTTCGGCTAACTTACTTAAAGCAATACCCATCTTTTCTTGGCTATTCTTTGATTTTGGTTCAATTGCTAATCTAACAACTGGTTCTGGGAATTCAAGTGTATCAAGAATGATAGGATTCTTAGCATCACATAATGTTTCACCTGTTGTTGTTTCTCTTAAACCGATAACAGCTACAATATCACCAGCATATGCTACTTCGATATCTTCTCTTGAACTTGAGAACATTCTAATAATTCTTGAAATTCTTTCATTACAATCTTTGTTAGAGTTATATACTGTTGTACCTTTTTCAATCTTACCAGAATATAATCTGAAGTATGTTAATTTACCTACAAATGGGTCAACTGCAATCTTAAATGCTAATCCACACATTGGTTCATTAACGCTTGGGTGACGAGCAAGTTCATTACCTTTTTCATCAACACCCTTAACAGCTTCAATGTCAAGTGGAGATGGTAAAACTGCTACTACATAGTCGAGTAATCTTTGAATACCCTTATTCTTATAAGCACTACCACAAAGAACAGGTGTAACTTCCATACTTAATGTAGCTTTTCTTAAAGCTTTCATTAAAATATCTTCTGGAACTTCTTGTTCTTCTAAAACTAACTCCATAACTTCATCATCATAGTCAGCACAAACTTCTTCAACATACTTTCTTGCTTCAACTGCCTTATCAACTAAATCAGCTGGGATTTCTGCTATTGTGAAGTTTTTACCTGTCTTATCTTCGTTATAGTAAAGAGCTTCTTTTCTAATTACATCAACAATTCCCGTAAATGTATCTTCTTTTCCAATTGGTAAAACAACTGGAACAGCTTTTGTTCCTAATCTATCTCTCATCATTTGTACAGCATTTTCAAAGTTTGCTGCTGGAACGTCCATTTTATTAATGAAAGCGATTCTTGGAACTTTGTATTTATTAGCTTGTCTCCAAACTGTTTCACTTTGAGGTTCAACTCCACCCTTTGCACTAAATACAGCAACAGCACCATCTAATACACGTAAGCTTCTTTCAACTTCTACTGTAAAGTCAACGTGTCCTGGTGTATCGATGATATTAATTGTATGATCGAGCCAGTGAGTTGTAACTGATGCAGAAGTAATTGTAATACCTCTTTCTTGTTCTTGAACCATCCAGTCCATAGTTGCAGCACCATCATGAACTTCACCAATCTTGTGAGTTAATCCTGTATAGAAAAGAATTCTTTCAGTTGTTGTAGTTTTACCTGCATCAATGTGAGCCATGATACCAATATTTCTAAACTTTTCTAATTCTACTTCTTTAGCCATGTTTTCTCCTTTCTATGCTAAGACGAATTCTCGTCAAATATACTTCTAAATTAGAAACGATAATGAGCGTTTGCCTTATTCGCTTCTGCAGCACGATGCATTTCTTCTTTCTTCTTGAATGCTCCACCAGTTGAGTTATATGCGTCCATAATTTCACCAGCTAATCTTAAATACATTTGTCTTTCAGTACGCTTTCTAGCATATAAAACAATCCATCTAATTGCTAATGTTTGTCTTCTATCTGGTCTGATTTCAAGTGGAACTTGTAAGTTTGCACCACCAACTCTTCTTGCTTTTACTTCCAATGAAGGTTTAACATTTTCTAAACCTTTCATAAATACTTCAAACGGATCCATCCCCATCTTTTCTTGTATAACATCAAAAGCACCATATACTATCTTTTGAGCTACAGATTTTTCTCCACTGAGCATTACTTGATTTACAAGCTTTGTTATCTCCTTAGAGTTATATACTGGATCAGGAAGAACGTCACGTTTTGGAACACTACCTTTTCTTGGCATAATTATTTCCTCCTATTAAATTTTATTTTCAAAGTCTTACCGACTATTTAGGCCTTTTAGCCCCGTATTTAGATCTAGCTTGTTTACGATTAGCAACACCAGCTGTATCTAAAGCGCCACGAACTATATGATAACGAACACCAGGCAAATCCTTTACTCTTCCGCCTCTAACAAGTACAACACTGTGCTCTTGTAAATTGTGTCCAATCCCAGGGATATATACAGTACCTTCTTGTCCGTTTGTTAAGTGAACTCTTGCAATCTTTCTTAAAGCTGAGTTTGGTTTCTTTGGTGTTTTTGTAGTAACTACTAAACATACACCTCTTCTTTGTGGACATTGATCAAGAAGTGGAGCTTTGCTCTTCTTTACTTGTCTTTCCCTGCCATTTCTAATTAATTGGTTAATTGTTGGCATTTATACTTTTCCTCCTTAAAAATTTTTCAAAACGCATATTCTTCAACCCATTTGAATAAGCATTTTTACTTATGTTAAGCATTCAGCATTTTGCATCCTTAAACTAGTCACACTATTCTAGTATAATTCTGCACTCATTCTAATATTTATCTGCTTAAATAAATACTATCCTGAGATCTTTTTCATGAGTAAAATTTTATTATTTTACGCGCAAAAAAGAACCTGCTAAAAAGCAAGCACAAAAATTATATCAATATGTATATAAAAAAGTCAATTAGATTTTAATAACTTTAGCACGATATCCTCTAAATAATTAATGGTATTTTTACTATATTCGTAAATAATATTCCTAACACAATTAATACGCATTAAACCAATTTAGTATAATTTAATATTTACCCATTTATTAATTTTTCTAATATTTCTAATTGTCTAAGTATTTCATCTATAGATGGAACATCTCCATAGAACATATCCTTCATTTGATCATAGTCTTTTACTATTTCTTTTACTCTAAATTGCGGAGGAATAAGCTTTAAATTTCCATTCAAACATTCTTCATATTTTGCCCAATTATCTCTATAAAATTTTGTTTTAAATTCCACAACTTTTTTCAATAGTTTTTTATCCTCTAATGCTGAATTTAAATATGACGTTTTTGAAATTTTGTATAAATCATAATAATGTCTAGCATATCTAGATGGCATCGATTTATCCACTGACCTATTAGCTTCTCTATGAAGAATAGTAGCTTTTTCCCAAAAAGTTCTTTCCGGCGCAACTGTTAAAACCGTAGTTGATTTTAATTCAAAAGCAGACGGAATACTTTCGCAAATATAAGGAGTAATATTTACATTTATAGATGGGGTCCAAGCTGCTAATGGACCAATTTCTAATCTTACATATTGTTTAATATAATCGTCTGTCGTGTCATATATTCTCGGATAATAAAAATTAATTATTTGAGAATCTTTTTCATCAATTGCAATATTTATTTCTTGTTTCAGTAATTTGGATAAATTAAGTTTTATATCACTAATCAACTGATTTTTTATAAAATCTTCAGCTTTTAAATTTAAAGATTTATTGAATAAATCCTGCTTTGTGTTACTTCTTTGTTCTAGGGGTTCTAATAATCCTACTCCAAGGATTGTCCAGTTTAAAATTAAATCTATATCTTCTGAAAATCTATTAATAATATTGAACCCTTTAGACAAACTGGTCCCACCTTTAAAAGTGAAATCATTTTTATATTTGGATTTAGTAAAAAGATAATCAAGCATTAGGGATACCTAAAAATCTTTTTCAACAATTTCTCTTCTGATTCCTTTTTCCATTGCAGTCTTAGTAAAAATAAAATTCTTATCTTCATTTGTCATTTGTACAAACTTATACATATTTATACCTCACAAATTTCTTTTATGACTTCATATATCCATATATTTGTTTTTTTTCCATCTTGTAGCAATATATCCTTATCTTTTAAAGTTAAAGTCTTTCTTAAATATATAATATCATTTGGTAAAATTTTTTTTCGTCCAATAGTTTTTATTGCCTGAATAACTAATTGTGTAACATATGAATAATCAGATATTTCTCGACTAGTAGTATGTTTAAATATCAATTTAGTTCCTTCAATTAAATATGTAGTATATGGTCCACTACTAACAAACATATATTGCGCAGGCACTTGAGTACTGAGCCCTAATTTATTCAGAGCATAGTTGCCACTTGGACATATATACCAATTAAATTGTCTGGC
>JAIKVY010000074.1 GCA_024685275.1 Clostridia bacterium | reverse complement strand
AATTTATATAAAAAGTTTAATTTTAAAGAAATATCAGTTAGAAAGAATTATTATAAAAATGGCGATTCTGCATTAATTATGAAATTAAATTTAAAAACAAAATAATGTTTAAATAAAATGACTTTTTATTGATAAAAATTGCATAATTTGTTAAAATTTTATTAGAACTTTTGTTAATGGAGGAAGGAATTAAATGAGTAAAGCAGATAAAATTTTTATTGAAAACATGAAAGATATTTTAGCTAATGGTGTTTGGGATACTGAGTATAATGTAAGACCCAAATGGGATGATGGTACACCTGCTCACACGATAAAAAAATTTGGTGTAGTAAATAGATATAATTTAAAGGAAGAAGTACCTCTTTTAACAATTAGAAAAACGAACTATAAAGCTGCAATTGATGAAATATTATGGATTTGGCAAAAAAAGAGTAATAATGTTAAAGATTTAAATAGTCATATATGGGATTCTTGGGCTGATGAAACGGGATCTATCGGTAAAGCATATGGTTATCAATTAGGTAAAAAAGCTATATATAAAGAAGGTGAATTTGATCAAGTAGATAGAGTGTTATTTGATTTAAAAAATAACCCATCAAGCAGAAGAATTATGACTAATATTTATAATTTTGAAGATTTACATGAAATGCATTTATATCCATGTGCGTACTCAATGACATTTAATGTATCTGGAAATACATTGAATGGAATTTTAAATCAAAGAAGTAATGATATGATAGTTGCTAATAATTGGAATGTATTCCAATATTCTATGCTTCTTACAATGATGGCATATTCAAATGGACTTGAACCAGGCGAATTAGTTCATGTTATTGCAGATGCACACATATATGATAGACATGTCCCATTTGTAAAAGAAGTTATAAATAATCCAATATATGATGCACCAAAACTTAAAGTAAATAAGAAAAATAATTTTTATGAGTATACAGTTGATGATTTTGTTATAGAAGATTATCAATTCTCAACTTTATCATCTAGATTACCTGTTGCAATATAAAAGGATATGTATTATGAAAGCTATTGTATGTGTTTCAAATAATTGGGGAATAGGTAAGGATAATAAATTAATTTTTTCATTAAAAAAAGATATGAATTATTTTAAAGAAAAAACTATGAATAAAATTGTAGTTATGGGTAGTAATACTTTAAAAAGTTTCCCAAATCAAAAACCACTAAAAGATAGAATTAATATTGTATTATTTCCTGGCGATGAAAATTTACCAGGTTGTATAGTTGTTAGATCATTAGATGAATTGTTTTTCGAATTAAAAAAATACAACTCAGATGATACATTTATAATAGGCGGAGCAATGTTTTATAAAACGATGTATAAATATTGTGATACAATTTATGTAACAAAAGTAGACGCGTATAAAGAAGCAGATACTTTTTTCCCAAATTTAGACGATGATAAAGATTGGGAAATTACAAACATATCTAACGTTGACTCTGAAAATGGTTATAGTTTTAACTTTGTAACATACATTAATCATAATCCTTTAAAATTTTAATTAAATATTATACAAATAAGAGGTATATATGAAAAAAATACAAATGATAAATCCAATTGTAGAAATTGATGGCGATGAAATGACTAGAATTCTTTGGGAATGGATTAAAGATATATTAATAAAACCTTATATTGAATTAAATACTGAATATTATGATTTAAGTTTAGTTAATAGAGAAAACACTAAAGATCAAATATCAAAAGATGCAGCTTTTGCCATTAAAAAGTATAAAGTTGGTGTAAAATGTGCCACAATTACACCTAATGCACAAAGAGTAAAAGAATATAATTTAACACAAATGTGGAAATCTCCTAATGGAACTTTACGATCAATTTTAGATGGAACAGTATTTAGATATCCTATAATTGTTAATGGAATTAACCCTTTAATTCCTACATGGACTAAACCAATTACGATAGCTAGACATGCATATGGAGATGTATATAGTGGGGTTGAAGAATATATTGATGAATCTAAATTAGGTAAAGTAGTATTAAAATTTTCTGATGGCTCTGAAAAAATAATTTTTGATTTTAAAGATAATGGTATTGTTCAATCAATGCATAATACTGATAAAAGTATAATAAATTTTGCTAAAAGTTGTTTTAATTATGCTTTATCAACAAAAACAGATTTATGGTTTAGTGCTAAAGATACTATTTCAAAAATATACGATCATAGATTTAAAGATATCTTTTTTGAAATATATGAAAATGAATATAAAGAAAAATTTATAGAAAACAATATATCATTTTTTTATACATTAATAGATGATGCTGTAAGTAGAATTGTAAAAAGTAATGGCGGAATGATATGGGCATGTAAAAATTATGATGGAGATGTTATGTCAGATATGGTTGCAACCGCTTATGGTTCTTTAGCTATGATGGCCTCCGTATTGGTATCTCCAAATGGTGATTATGAATATGAAGCAGCTCATGGAACAGTAACAAGACATTATTATAAATATAAAGCAGGAGAGGAAACATCAACTAATTCAGTCGCTACAATATTTGCTTGGACAGGGGCATTAAATAAACGAGGTGAATTAGATAATAATATAGAATTACAAAAATTTGCTAAAAATTTAGAAAAAGCAACAATCAATACTATCGAAAGCGGAATTATGACAAAAGATCTAGCTTGTTTATATACTGGCAAATTAGTAAATGATACATATGTTAATTCTAAAGAGTTTTTATATTCTATTAATGATAATTTACAAAAACTTTTATAAATATGAAAATAAAAGAAATAAAAACATTTAGTAGTGGTATTTTAGGGACAAATGAATATTTAATAATCAATGATAATAATGAAGGAATTCTTGTTGATTGTGGAGGTGGA
>JAIKVY010000026.1 GCA_024685275.1 Clostridia bacterium | reverse complement strand
ATAAATTTTTAACAATCATTTAATTAATCTCAAACTCTTTTCCTTCAACTTTTATGACGTCACCAGGATATAATTTTCTGCCACGTCTATTTTCTAAAATATCATTGACTAAAACTTCATTTTCTTGCAAATAATATTTAGCTTCACCACCGGTAGAAATTATATTGGTTAATTTCAATAAAACATTGAGGGTTATATAATTTTCACCTTCCTTTATACGAACAATTTTTCTATTCATTAAAACCTCGTAGTGACATTATATAATATATAATTAAAAAAGAGAATAAAATTCTCTTAAAAAACATATGTGTAATAATGCATAAAATAGGCAAGAAGGCTATAGATTATATCTATCAACCATTTTAGATTACTTTATATTTTTTGAGTCTCAAAAGACTTATTATTATTTATCTACTTTATAATAATCGTGCTTGCGATAAAGAATCTCAAAACCAATCTTGGTATAGATATCTTTAGCAGTCTCTTGTAAATCAGCGTGTAAATAGATAGGACAATTGTAGTAATTTTTAATATAAGAAATTAAGTTTGTTGCAACGTTTTTATGGCGATATGGTTCATCTATTAATAACCCATCTAAAGCGACCACTTTTTTATCATAATAGGTATAGCAATAACCAATAATTTTGTTATTAAAATAACAAACAAAGTAATTTAATCCATTATCTTCTTGGATTTTTGCAAAATATCTAAATATTTTTCTCGCGGTAAAATCAACACCATATTCTTTACCATAATATTTAGTTTCTAACATTAAAATATCATCCGCAATTTCTTTATTTTCTTTTAAATTTTTAAATGTAATATTTTTAATTTTAAGGGGATTAATTTTTAAAGAAGTTGCACCCATAGTTAATAGACATTCATAATCAAAATCTTTAAGCATAGGATTATCAATTTCTTTAACCGAACTTATCTTAATATGACCTTCTTTTAATTTGTTTTTATAATCTAAAATTTCTTTAAATATTTCTTCATTAAAATCACTTAAAAGGTCAGTAAAATTATGATCATACATATCCTTTAATCTATCATCAATATATCTCACATAATCTTCTTTAATGATTGGTTTAGATAATAGATTAATCAAACTATATTCATTTTCAATGATATTTCTAACAATTTCTTTTTGCATAGGTCTATTTTATCAAAAATAAAAAGGGGTATTAAACCCCTCAATTAACTTATAGTTAGATATTAATAATAAGTTCTTACCGGAGTGACAATTTGAATAATTGAATCATCATTAGGATTTTTAATTACAAATGGTTTCATTTCTCCAATGAATGAGAATTCAACATCTTCACTACCAAGAGCTTTAATAGCGGAGCTTACATATTCAGAATTGAATGAAATTCTAAGGTTAGAACCTTCAAATTTAAATACTTCAATCTTATTTACACCAGATCCGGTTTGGCTGCTCTTAGCGGAGATTTGAACTTCTTCCACACTCATATTTAAATCAACAACATTTTCTCTTTCGGTAACTAAGTTAGCTAAGCGGATAGCACTTAACACTTCTTGAGCATTCACTTGTAAAGAATAATTTGTAGCGTGTGGAACAATATTTTTGGTGTTTGGATATTCACCCGCTACTAAAGTAGTAGCTACAACAATTCTATCAAAGGAGAATAAAGTCTTCTTATCTCCAATAGAGATAGTGATATATTCTTGATTCTCTAATAAGTGATCAACCTCTACCATCATCTTGGCTGGAATGTTTGCAACAAAATTGATGTTATCTGGGATTCTAATTTCTTTTCTTGCCATTCTTGCTGAATCGGTAGCAGTAACAGTTAACATACCATTATTTGCTTCTAAATTCATTGCGGTAAGAATTAATCTTTGTTCCTTTAAGGAAGCTGCAAACGCAGTTTGATTAACCATTTCATGGAACTCAGTATTAGTTAATGTGATTTCAGTGGTATCTGGATCTAAATCAACGTCATAATATTCTTCAACTTTAATACATTGAAGAGTCATTTCGTTATTACCATTAGAACTACTAATAGTAGCAATGGTTTCATCATTTACATCTAAAACAACTTCTTCTGTTTTAACTTCTCTACAAAATTCGATAACTTTTAAGTTAAGTAATACTGAACCTTGTTGATAATTTCTAATAATTTCTTTTTCATTTAAGAAATATGGAACTAATATTCTAATTGTTAAATCTCTATTTGAACCAGTAATAAATAAACCATTTTCATTTAAATCAAGTTTAACATTGGTTAAAGCTGCTATTGGATTTTTAGCATTGATTGCTCTACTTGCTGTTGTTAATCCTTTTAAAAATTCTTCTCGATTGATTGTAAATCTCATATAAATTTACTCCTTTTAGTTTATTTAAATAAATATTAATTATTATTATCTTGGTGGATTATGTGGATAAGTGAATATTTA
>JAIKVY010000025.1 GCA_024685275.1 Clostridia bacterium | reverse complement strand
ATACTTGTAACATCGTCACTTATCTTAAAATATTTTTGAGAAATAGTTCCATCATTAACTGTATTAAACGCTCCTAAATCTTGTAGCCACGCAAAATAATATAATTGAACTGGGCGTTTAATAATATATGGATCATCAGATGTTCCTGTACCATCTTCAAAATATGAACCCAAAACTGAACTATTAATTTGAGGTTTAACAGTTCTTGTATCCGAGAACCAAGAATAGCCAGATATTAAAAGCAAAACAATCGCTGTAACAGCGATAGTGAATGTAGCAACAATTGATAATAATACTTTACTTGTAATTGTTTTTGCTTTCATTATAGACCTCCTTCTTTAATAGTTATCTTATCTAGGTCAGTTGCAAAAGTAGTTGCAACTAGATCTAGTCCTTCAGCGAAGTCAGCGGCAACATGGTTTCCAACTTCTAACACATCTTGATTATAGTTAACTAACAAGTAATAGACAAGAACGGTTTTTTCACCAATGGTTTTAAAATCGTTCTTATTATATGTCATAGCGAATGTGATAGTTGTTTCTTTTTCTGAATCTTTATCAGTTGTATCTTTAACGAAGGTTTTACTTGTTACTGAATCAACAAACTTAGGTGTTGGGTCGGTGTCACTTGTATTTGTAAAATATTGTGAATATGCTTCACTATAATAATCCTCGCCTTCTAGATCTGTGCTAGTTCCGAAATTACTTCTTTCGATAGCCATTCCGAAATCCATAACACTTGAAAAATATAGAGATGATGCAAGAGCATTTGAATTGTTGCCTGTTATAACTTTCCTAGTTATGATAAATGTTAAAGTACTATCAGAATCAGTACTTGCAGCATTATATAAATCTTCTGATTCAATTGTTATTCTTACAACTAATGGGTTATCTGTGTTTTTATATCTGAAGACTGAGTCATATGTGTGCATACTAATTTCATCATCATCAAAATCAGTAGATATCACATCACCATTCATGTTTTTATAATAAACATCATATGTAGCAACAATTGGATCATATTCTGTCATACCGTTAACTGGTCCTTGTGTAGCTGTGTCAGTAAGTAAGAACCATGCATAGACACTTGTTACAAATAAAAAAAGCGCGGTAAAAAATAATACCACAATGGCAGAGCCTTTATTTGATTTGCCTACTAACTTCTTTAAAAATTCTAACATACTATTTATAACACCTAACTGCAATAATTATATTATTGAGCACATAACAAATATGTTTCTTATGCGTTACACTAGTATAACAAAATGTGATGTTTTCGTTAAAAAAGACAAAGATTTATTAATCTTTGCCTGTTTTTTTCTTTTCTTCTATCATTTTCTTGATTTCATCTTCTGAATAAACTACACCATTTAATTCAACGGATGTGCCTAGAGATACCTCTTTATTATGTTTAGAAATAAGCACTATTTTAATGATTTGTTTAAAGATTATTAGAAGCATTGGTAGCACAATAAAGGTTAAAAATCCCCAAGCTTGAGTTAGGATTCTAAATAACCAAGTTATTATGTATGCTTTTCTATTAAATAATATCTTGCCTAAGAACCTAGAAGAGAATTCATCATAGCTTAATGTTTCATCAAGCGTCCCTTCTTGATCTCCGACAATTCTAATATATGAGTCCGTTAATTCCTTTACTCTATGAACAACTACCTCATATGTTCCATCATTATTAATATCTGAAAAGTATGCAACAATATCTTCAACTTCAATCTTTTCAATTTCACATTTATAGATTATTACAACATCACCCGATATTGTTTTTCCTCTTTTGTTTTTAGTTGGTGCATGAAGTGTTGGTTCCATAGAACCGGTCATAATCTGACTAATTTGTACTGGAAGATTATTTAGAGATTCACCACTTAGCCTTAAAATAAAAAGAGTGACCGCTATGGTCATTAGTCCAATTATTACTACTGTCGATAGGATTCCTCCAATCTTTTTCACTGCTAAACTGCCTCTACTACCTAATACAAATTGTTACAATTTGATTATACTATACAATAAATTTTAATTCAAATTTTAACAATTAAATAATGCAATTTTTGCATTATATAGTAGAGGAAAAAGGCTAAATTTAGATTAGTTTTAAATATAAAGTTATAGCGGTAAAATCCATATAATTAAACCCACTATAAGTGAGAAAGATATGAAGATAAGGACGGCTGGCCATAGCACTGCTTTTAAGTGGTACCACCTATTGTGATACTCTTTATCCATTTCTTCTGTACCAGGTAATCTGAATGCTTTTAGGTTACAAAAGAGTACCCAATCAATAAAAAATGTATCCCAAATTACTATCCAATATATTGTAATAATCGAAAATACAAATCCATCTAAAAAAGTCTTGCATCCTGCAAGATATGCCATTAAAATTACTATTCCTAAATAAATTAATGCAGCTATACTTTTAACGATAATTTTGCTTTTACCATTTACCTTTTTAGAATCGACATCAGGATGTTTTTCAAAATATACTTTTTGAATGTCTATAGGATAATTAAATACACCTTTTTCTTTTTGTGTTATTCCGATGATCAATACAAAACTAGTAAATATTAATGTAGCAATAGCTAATTCTATTAATAGTGTAATCCAATTTATATTCATATAATACTTCCATTAATTTTTAAAAGATAATTTTAGGTTATTTTTATTAAGTCTATGAGCAATAACTATCTGTGTTATTCCAAGAACTAAAAACAGCGCAAAGAGAATCCACGAATATGGACAAACAAAAATCGATATAATCATAAAGCCAATGCTTAAAATAAATAGTACGACACTTGAACTATATAAAGCATTAATTACATTCTTTGATACTTCTCTTGCCTTCATATTTTTGCCTCTTTGTTGTAGTATAGTTAGTATATACTAACTCTATTATATCACTAATTATTTATTTGTGTTAAAATATGGTAATATTATCAACTTTGTTGACAATATTTTCTTATTAAAATATAATTGAGCGAGCAGTTATTCC
>JAIKVY010000017.1 GCA_024685275.1 Clostridia bacterium | reverse complement strand
CGGAAACGAACCTGTTGATTTGGACTACCAATTAGAAGTGGTTTCGCTTAATGGCATAGAGTGGAATGAATGTAGAAAAATAAAAGAATATGTAAGAAACGAATACAACGAAATCTTATGTAGAAATGGGTGGTCTGATTGCAGCGATTCCACATCAGTTCTTTCTACCGAATACCGTTATTTTACAAAAGGCAATAACACAAAGTTTAAAATCGATTTAGCTATTATAGTTAAGGATAATAAAGGGAATTGGTGGAGACTGATCCACAAGAAAACTGGTAATTTCAATACCGATGAATGGGTTTGGGAACAAGGAAGAGATTCCAAAGGCCTCGAGAATAGAGTGGGCAAATTAAAGCAAAATGCATACTGGGAAGAGGTAAGGGAAGTATACCTTGAAAAGAAAAATCATTATTTAAGAAGAAATGATTATAATCACCCATCTTTCATTTGCTATATTGAAGCCGTTAACGAAGTTTACTATAAATATTTCAACAAATAATGCATTCGAATCCCGTTGGGTGCTATGATTTGTATCAAAGCAATAGTGCAACCCCTTGCATTTTGAGGGTTTTGTATCAATATTGTTGCACTCACACAACTTAGTCAAATAGGATTGATACAATAGTGTCAGTCCTTTTATTTTTTGTTATCATATTGTTATGGAAAAGAAAATACATTTAGAAAAAGTAAATTGGGACAATTATGGTAAAGTCCTGAAACTTAGAGTTACTAAGGAACAAGAGAATTATGTTGCTAGCAACAAAGCTAGTTTAATTCATGCATTCCTCGAAATGTCCGAAGGCACCCCTGTTTATGCTTTTGCTATTATGTATGGCAAAAAAGTAGTGGGATTCATGCAAATTATGTATAGCCATGATTGGACCGGTTACGAAAGAGAAGACTGGCTTAATAGTGATCTATATAAACAGTATGAAGGTAAACCATATTATTACATCTGGCGTTTTATGATTGACAAAAAATATCAAGGCCAAGGATTTGGTAGAGAGTCGTTTAAACAAACATTAGATTTCATTAAAACATTCCCTTGTGGGAAAGCTGAATATGTTCTTCTTTCTTATGAACCAACCAACGAACTAGGAAAAAACTTATATGGTTCGCTTGGATTTGAAGAAGTTTTCAAAGAATATCTTCATGATGACGATGAAGTGAGTGCGATGTTAAAAATATAGTGTTGTGCTAAAACGGAAGTGTTGTATTGTTTCAAAACTGTCCATTTAGGCCATTAAAGAACAATAGGTTTGATACAATACCGTATCAAGCCTTTTTTCATTTATAAGTATTAAAACCGCATAACTAAGCCATTTATTTAATATAAAATAAGATTATAGCATCAATTTAGAGTCTTAGAAGCTCTATTTTGGTACTTTTTAATTTTTTTAAGATTTGTACTCGGACATTTTTTTATGTTAACTATTGCATTTTCGTGGTAAAATTAAATATAATTATTGCATTTTCGTGGTAAAAGTAATATAATATTGGTGTGGTGGTGATATTATGACTAATATTATTAAAGATGAATATGAACTAGCTATTGAAAAAGGATGCTATATTGAAAGAGATTGCTATTCTAAGTTGCTTGATTGGAAAAATAGAAAAGCACGAGATCATAATGCTTTGTTTATAAGAGGAGCTAGACGTGTTGGCAAGTCTGTATTAGCTCTTGAATTAGCTCATAAAGAATATAAATCATTTATCAAAATATCCTTTGATAGAGCTAATGATGATTTAAAAAATCTTTTTGTAAATGAATTAAATGATTTAGATTATTTTTATTCTGTACTAGAAACAACTTTTTCAAAAAAATTATTTGAAGGTGAGTCTTTGATTATTCTTGACGAGATTCAACTTTTTAAGCCAGCAAGACAGGCAATAAAAACTTTGTTACTTGATGGAAGATATGACATAATTGAGACTGGTTCACTTGCTTCAATTGTAAAATCAAATGATGATGAAGATTACTTACTTCCTAGTGAAGAAACAAAAATAGATGTAAATCCTATTTCTTTTTTTGAATATTTAAAAGCATGTGGTGATGATTTATCTTTAGAATTAATAAATACTTGTTTTTTAAAGAAAAAACCACTTAGTGCAGCGTATCGAAAAATTTATTTAAAATTTAGAGAATACTTATTTGTCGGTGGAATGCCTGCACCATTATCGACTTACATAAAAACTAGGAGTCTAATAGAAGCAGAAGAAATCAAAAGAGAAATAATAGAATTATATAGAGATGATTTTGCTAAACAAAAAAATCAAAATCCAATTTATGTCGCCTCAATATTTGATATGATTCCAAGCGAATTATCAAATCATGATAAAAGATTTAAATATACACATATAAATAGCCAAGCTAGAGAAAGAGAATATAATGGTGCTTTTAATTGGCTAGTAAAAGCATATATTGTTAATCCTTGCTATAATTCAACTGATCCATCTGTCTTACCGACATTAACAATGAATGGATTTGATTTTAAAGCATACTTAATAGATACAGGTTTATTATATACATTATCTTTTATGGATACTAATCAAGATGAATTTTTCTATAAGTCATTGATCTTAGATAAATTACATTTAAATGAAGGGATGTTTGCTGAAAACTATATCTCTCAAGCATTGAAGAATAATGGAAAAAAATTATTCTATTATGAAAAAAGAGATGAACATACTCATAGAACTATAATTGAAATTGATTTTTTAACAATACAAAATAGAAAAATAACTCCTTTAGAGGTTAAATCCGGTGATGATATCACATTAAAATCACTTAAAAAGTTTAAAGATACATTTAAAAACACAGTTAATAATGGAATTGTATTATATGATGGGGATATAAAGATAGTTGATGATATTTTGTATTTACCATTATTTATGATTGATTATTTGAAATAATGAATTAGAAAAGCATTGAAGAAGAATTGAGGTTGATATTATGAGTGAATATGAAAAAATGCTTCAAGGTAAAATTTATAATCCGTGTGATCCTAAGACTAATAAAATAGCCCATGAACAACATAAGCTTGTTATGGATTATAATAAGTTATGTGATACTGATCCTAAAAGAAAAGAGTTAATAGATAAGATATTTCCTTTACATAAAGGTGTAATATATATTCAAGGTAATTTATATGTTGATTATGGTATTCATACTAAAATAGGTAATAATTTTTATGCCAATAACGGTTTAACTATTTTAGATGTATGTCCAGTAGAAATAGGAGATAACTGTTTTTTTGGACCTAATGTAAGTTTATATACTCCACTACATCCATTAAGATATCAAGAAAGAAATCAATATTATGATGAAAATATAAAACGATATACCGATATGGAATATGGCTCACCTATAAAAATAGGAGACAACTGTTGGCTTGGAGGCAATGTTGTAGTTTTACCAGGAGTAACAATTGGTTCTGGTTGCGTAATAGGAGCTGGATCTGTTGTAACCCATGATATTCCAGATAACTATTTGGCTTATGGAAATCCATGTAAAGCTATAAGATTAATAACAGAAGAAGATTCAATATATAAAAATAAAAATCTTTGGTAATATGGTATGGGGCTTTAAAAGATTTATGATAAAATTTATTAAACAAACAAAAGAATTAGC
>JAIKVY010000223.1 GCA_024685275.1 Clostridia bacterium | reverse complement strand
TGTTGTTGCTACACTAAAAATTACCAATAATGCGGGATTAACATTTACCATTTTTGGTGCATGATAAAACGTTCTGTGATAATTTCTTTCGCAAGGAGGAATTAGCATGGAAATGGATATCATTGCTGAACTGACGATTATGAAACAGTTAAATGTAAAACCGAATTTTTCCGACTTATCCAGGAAGTATGGAATTGATCGTCATACAATCAAAAAATACTGGGAGGAAGGAGGGAAAATCAGCAAACAAAGAAAAAAGCGTGGAAGCAAATACGATGCTTTTAAAGATGATGTAATAATTACTTTGTCAAAACCAGGAGTAAACATAAAGGCAGCTTACGAGTTTTTGAAAGATAAATATCCATCATTTAATTGGAATTACAGCGGTTTTAGAGACTATGTGAGTGATAACCAATTAAAATCTAATATAAAAATTGAGCCTCACTTAAGATACGAAACTAAGCCAGGAGAAGATCTTCAAGTTGATTGGAAGGAATCAATTAAATTACATGATAAGCAAGGGAATGACCATTTATTCAATGTTTTTACAGCTACATTGGGTTATTCAAGACAACATTTCTTTGTGTATTCATTAACAAAAACAACTGAAGATTTTCTTAGATGTTTAATTGATGTTCTTAAGCAAATAGGTTTGCCAAAGAAAATAGTCACTGACAACATGGCGGCGATTGTTTCTATAAGGAACGGAACAAGAAAGAAACATCCTAAAATCGTTGCTTTTGAAAAAGACATTGGAATGAAAATTAAGCTTTGCAAACCACGCACACCCGAAACTAAAGGAAAAGATGAATCTGCAAATAGATTTATAAATTGGATAATGCCATATGATTACGAATTCAAAGATGAAAATGAGTTAATTTCAATAATTCAAAGAATTGAATCAAAATGTAATCAAGAAGTAAACAAAACTACAGGAATACCTCCAATTGTCCTCTTTTCTAAAGAAAAAGAATATCTTCGCGATATTCCAAACAAGCTACTTCTCGAATCATATTTGGAAGAAATGGTCGAGAAAGTTGTTCCGTCAACTTTACTTGTAAGTTATAAAGGCAAAGGATATTCTGTGCCTCCTAATTATATCAATAAACGAGTGAAAATATATCAAATTGATAATGAACTTTATATTTATTGTAATAATGATTTAATTGCAACTCATGAAATTAGCAACAAGAGTTTCAATTATAAAGAGGAACATTATATTCAAGGCCTTTCAAGTAAATTTATTGATCCTAGTGAAATTGAAAGAGTAGCTAGAGAGAATTTGGATAGATTAAATAATCTATAGAAAGGTTTTTATGGAAAATAATTTTAACAAAGCTGTTAATAATTTTTCAGACTTGGGATTACATAAGATTTCTGAAAATTTGGCAGCATATATTGATTTCATCAATAAAGGTGAAAAGAATGTTGTTGATTCACTTTACGAATTAACTCAAATGGAAATCAAATTAAAAGCGGAAAGAGCAATGAATGCTTGCGTAAAAGTTGCAAATTTCCCATACCTTAAAGAATTTAATGATTTTGATTTTTCTTTTCAACCATCAATCAACAAAGAACAAATTTTAGATTTTCAGTACTTAAAATTTCTCGAAAATAAAGAAAACATAGTTTTTGTTGGATCCCCAGGTGTTGGAAAAACACACTTAGCAACATCTATAGGAATTGCTGCAGCAAAACAAAGGGTTTGTACTTATTTTATTTCTTGTAATGATTTAATGTTGCAATTAAAAAGAGCAAGAATTGAAAACAGACTTGATCAAAAAATTAAATTCTTTTGCAGATATAAACTTTTAATCATTGATGAAGTTGGTTTTTTGCCATTAGACGTAGAATCATCAAATTTATTCTTTCAACTAATAGCGAAAAGATATGAAAAATCTTCAACAATAATTACAACAAACAAATCACTTTCAAAATGGGGTGAAATATTTGGCGACAATGTTTTAGCTAATGCAATTTTAGACAGACTTTTACATCATTCGCATGTCATAAATATTGTTGGAAGATCATATAGAACAAAAGATATTTTTGATGCAAAAGAGGAAGGAGATGCGGGATTAAGCAACGCCTAAATTGGTGAATGTTAAAACGTTATAATTGGTAAAAATTAAGTTGACATTAACAATATTTAAATACAATAGCCCACGACATGATATAATTATTTAGGATAAGGAACTGTAATATGAAACCACAATTTAGTGAAATGGAGTATGGGACTGCTATATTACTTGAATTTTATGATACACATAAAAGACAACGTTTGTTTATGCCAACTCAGAATGAAGAAGCTAAGGTTGGTTATGATGCAAAAGTATTTTCATCAAAAGGACATCCTATTTTTTATCAATTTAAAGTCAGTGAATATATAAACAATATAAATGCTAGGGAGATTAAATACATAGATACCCCTTATTTTAGATTTCATACTTATGCTGTTTCCGATGTTGACTTAAATCAACACAATATCTTATACAAGCTTAATAGCAATTTTAGTCATAGTGTATTTTATGTGGCTCCTATGTTTTATAAAAAAGAAGAGTTTGATTTTTATTTCAAGAACAGGTCCGTATCTTCACATAGTAAATACATTAGATTAATCAAATTAAATAGAATAATAGATAATGAAATACATTCCATATGTTATGATTCACAAGGGAATGTTGTTATGCATAGTGAAGTTGTTGTGGATGATGAAGGAGCATTATCTTTTGATAATATAAATAAATACTTTGATGACATAAAACCTGTTGAACTTAATGTTGTTATTGATAAGTTATATAACTTATTTGAATTATCTGACTCAAATTCTAATCAGCTCTCTAGATACAAAAAGGTCATCAATTTTCTATACAATAATGGAATTCATTTTTTGTGGAAATAATTTTTTGTTTATAACAGAAGATGCAATACTGCATTTGTTAAAGATATTGTAAGAACAATTACGATGAAGTCATCTTTTGAGAAAAAAGTTGTGTGAAGATAATATTAAATATCTATAATCGAGCATTACAAACAACAAAAAATAAAGTAATTAATAATGTTTCGCTGAATGACAAAATGATATAAAGAGGTACAAATGTTAACCGAAGACGAAGTAAAAGAAATAGGTACAGACTATATTTATCGATTTAGATCTAACAATTCTTATAATTATGAAGCGTTAATCAAGAATGAACTTTATGCATCTACGCCTAACATTTTAAACGATCCTTTAGACTGTTGTTTAAATTATGACTTAGATGTTTTATATAAAAAGTTAATTAAAAGAAAAAGCTTTATTAGTTTCTACGCTATTGACTTTTTTGCATCAGATGATGGCATAAAAGCAAATGATTTTGATACTTATGAAGAATATGAGAATTATGCTTCCCAAAAAAATATAAATGTTGTAACAAGATTGTTGGATCCAAACAACAAAGAAATAGTAAAAGAGAAAATTAATAGATTGGCTAAGAAAGCATTGTTTGAAATAAGGGAATGTTTTTGTGTTGTTTCTTTTTCTAAGGATTACAAAAGCAATATTATGTGGTCACACTATGCGTCAAATTATGAAGGGTTTGTTGCTTCCTATAATTTGAAAAACATGAATAAAATATTGAATGACTTTATAGATGGCAATTATTATGCGAAAAAGTATAGAGATATTTATGGTTTGCATGTTGTTAAATATTTACCTATGGAACTGTTTATTGATAGTACAAATCTTATGTATGAAATTATATGTAAGAGAATTATGGAGAAAAATAAATTTAAGAAACCATATGACTATATTATGGATAGCAAATATAGAAACCTTTTCATATCATTATTAACAACAAAAGATAAAAGTTGGGAATATGAAAATGAAATAAGATTAATCTTACCTGCCGAGATATTTAGAACAATGGAAGAAAGTTTACAAGATGAGTACACTCGTCATGTTTTTAAAATTTCTGAAAAATATTGCCCAAACGAAATAATAATTGGAGATAAAATGTCTAACACCAATAGGGCAATTATTGGATATTACCACTACGCAAACAAAGGAGTTCCGATTAGTATACTGAATACTAAAAGGCTAATTAGTGATAAAATATTATCAAAAGATTCAATTGATTCAGTACAATATATTAAATAAAAATTTATAGCTTTATTTGTATATAAGATATTTATCGAGTAAATATGATAATATTGTAGAATTATTGAAGGCTATTTTAAATCGATTCCTTAGGAGGATTATTATAGAAAAAACTTTTGACATTTCATTCAACAATTATATTAACGATAATTCTTTCTCTCTTTTACCTAAGTATAAAGGTATTTACCTATTCAAAATATATGAAAAAAATGAGAGCAGAGTGTCTCCAACAATTATCTATATTGGTGTGGCTTCTGGTGAAAATGGATTGATGGGAAGAGTGAATAATGAACACGAGCATTTAGAGGATGCTAGGAAATTAGTTCAAGAAATGAGAGATAAAAATATAGACGCAAGGTTAGTAATTTGTTTTAGTGATGAAAAAGAAGAATATAATGACTTTTGGGAAAGAATAGAGGCTGCATTAATATTTGGTAGGAAGCCTATACTTAATACTGAGTATAAAAAATCATTCACTTTTAATAAAACAATAGTTAATGTTAGTGGAAGTAGATATCTTGATTTAAAAGAGAAGTATATAATTGAATGATTTATTTATTGTTCGTGAATACGCTTTGTGCACATGGATAATGGTTAATCTTAGTTCATAAATGTCGATAATTGGCCTTATAGGTGAATTATTATATTATTGTTCTTTTTATTTTTATGTATTAGAAGGTGTATGGCAGGGTACAACTATTATTAGTTTTTTGTTGTAAGGTAGATATTGTTTATCTTTTCAGATTATATATATCTTGAAC
>JAIKVY010000220.1 GCA_024685275.1 Clostridia bacterium | reverse complement strand
TTCATTGTTTTTAGTAAATCCAAATTTACCATTTTTTCAGTATCTTTATTTAATGGGCAATGAATAGTTATATAATCAGAATTTTTAAATACATATTCTTTTGGATAATTAACAGTTCCATCAGTTGGATTAGTTCTAGTAGATACTAAAATATTCATATCAAATGCTTTAGCAAATTTAGCAACTTGTTTACCAATATTTCCATATCCAATAATACCAATAGTTTTGTTTTGTAATTCAGATATATCGTATGGGAAATAACAAAAAGTTTTGCTTTTAATCCACCCACCTTTTTTTACTGAATCGTTATATTCAATTAATGAATTAGATAAAGCTAAAATATATGAAAAAACAAATTGAGCAACTAAAAATGTAGAGTAGTTTGGTGCATTACAAACAGTAATATTTCTTTTAGATGCTTCAACTAAATCTATGTTGTTATATCCAGTAGCAAATAAGCCAATATATTTTAAATTTTTAGCAATGTCCATGAACTCTTTATCAACAACCGTCTTATTTACAATTACAGCATCTGAATCTTTACATAAGTTTGCTGCTTCAAGTTTTGGCAAAACACCAAACTTTTCAACAGTTCCCAATTTGTAAAATGCCGAAAAATCAATATCGTTGTCTCTAACTAGAGATTCTTCATCTAAAATTGTTATTTTCATATCAACCTCACTTTATATATCAATATTAATTAATACTTTATTTTAATGCCTTCTTTGCATATTCAATATCAACTGAAATATCATCCGCAATTTCAGGTAATCTTTTTTTACAGTTCTCCATTGCGTTGATTAATTCTTTAGATTGCCAATATTCGGATAAATCTTCCCATATCTCACTACAAAAACATATTTCTTCTTTGGGAGCAGTATTAATGTAATTAATAGTTTCTTCTAATGATACTTTTAAAACTTCAAGTTCTTTATCCCAATATGCTTGAATACCTTCTCCATAATTTGGATCTAATGCTTTACGGCTATTTATTAAATCTCTCATTTGAGTATTTATCATGTTTTATATCTCCAAGTTGATTTCTAATCTTGTAAATAAAAGTTTTTGGAATTAAGTAAATTCCAACGCTTACCATTATTATACACTTTATTGAAAAGAATAAAAAACTACATTTTCAACTTGGCGATTAATTTAGTATTAACGTTGTATTTAGTAATATAAAAATTTATTATATAAATTTTAAAATTTGTTGTTATATAATCTTGCTTTATTTTGTTTTTAAGTGCTATAATACATTTGAAAAAATATATAATTTTGGAGGCATTATTAACATGGACCCTGACACGCGAAGTTGTTGTCAAAGCCACAATTGTTGATTTGCTATTTTATTGCCTGAATATGGTAGTAATTTAGCAGTGCAACTACCATAGGGAGGTATCAGATGTTTGATGTATATTACACAGACTCTACTAGTGGACAAGTAAAAAGAACCCCTAGAAATCTTTTAAACGAAAGCTCTAATTTGCAAGATAAATGGATTAGATTAGATAATCCAGATAGTAGCGAACTAGAATTTGTTGCTAATAGAACAGGGATTCAAATGGAATATTTAAAAGCCGCACTAGATGAGGAAGAACGTTCTCGTATTGAAAAAGAAGATGGGAATCTACTTATTTTAGTCGATGTTCCAATTACTATTGAAGACCCTAAAAAGAGTTATATAACTTATTCTACAATCCCTTTAGGAATAATTGTTAATGATAATTATTTTGTAACAGTTTGTTTACAATCAACAAAAGTTTTAGATACTTTTGGACAAAATACAAAACAAAGAATAGATTTTGCTATGCGTAGTAGAGCAACATTCCAATTACTGTTCCAAATATCAACTTTCTATCTTTCATACTTAAAATTGATTGATAAGGCCAGCCAAAGAAATCAACAAGAATTGCATCAATCTTTAAAGAATAAAGAGTTATTTGAGCTTATCGACATTCAAAACTCATTGGTATATTTCTCTACATCAATTAAATCTAATGATGCAGTTATTGATAAATTAACAGGCATTAGACAAAGTTATATTAAAAAACATGAAGAAGATCAAGACTTAATTGAAGATGTAGCTATTGAAAATAAGCAAGCTATGGAAATGTGTACGATATATAGAGACATTTTAAAGGGAACAATGGATGCATATGCTTCAATTATTAATAACAACCTAAATAATGTCATGAAAATTTTGACAAGTATTACACTTGTTTTATCAGTTCCTACATTAATTGCAAGCTTATTTGGAATGAACCTTGATGGAATTCCAGGCAATACTTCATATGCTGGCAAATTCCCTTGGGCATTTGGCGTTGTTGTTGGAATATCACTTTTAATAACTGCAATTATTGCTATCGTTTTAAAGAAAAAGAAATTGATGTAATCATCACTCGTTTGGGAGGTATATAATGGCACAAAACCCACTGTTCAATATTCAATATGGACTTTTTGTTGTTACAACTAAAAATGGAAAAAAAGATAATGGTTGTATAACAAATACAGTAATGCAAGTAGCACAAAATCCTAATAAGATTTCTGTATCTGTTAATAAAGCTAACTTCACTTGTTCAATGATTCAAGAAAGCAAAAAGTTTAATGTTTCAATAATTAGTCAAAAGGCAAGTTTTGATTTATTTAAAAACTTTGGATTCCAGTCAGGAAAAGATGTGGATAAATTTAAAGATTTTTCTGATTGCATTCGTGGTGAAAACGGAATATATTACATTACAAAAGGAATCAATTCATATTTTGAAGCTGATGTAGAAAATATGGTTGATTTAGGTTCACACATTCTCTTTATTGGTGTTGTTACAAAAATGGATGTATTAAATGAAGATAGATCAGTTACATACAACTATTACCTTGATAATATAAAACCAAAGCCAGAAAAGGTTGGAGTTACTAAAGATGGACAAACCATTTGGAGATGCAAGATATGTGGATATGAATATGTAGGCGAAGAATTGCCAGATGACTTTATTTGTCCGTTATGCAAACATCCAAAAGCTGATTTTGAAAAGATAGTTGTTACCAAAGAAGAACAAGTAGCAGAAGGTAAATATGCTGGTACAAAAACTGAAAAAAATTTACAAGCAGCATTTGCTGGAGAATCACAAGCAAGAAACAAATATACATATTTTGCTCAAGTTGCTAGAGATAACGGATATGAACAGATTGCTGATATATTCATGCAGACAGCAGATAATGAAAAAGAACATGCTAAACTTTGGTTTAGAGCATTAGGTGGAATAAAATCTGTTGAAGAAAATTTAAAAGCGGCAGCGGATGGTGAAAACTATGAATGGACAGATATGTATGAAGCATTTGCTAAAGACGCTGAAGAAGAAAGCTTCTATGATTTAGCAGCACAATTTAGAGGTGTAGCTGCAATAGAAAAAGCTCATGAAGAAAGATATAGAAAATTACTTTCAAATGTTGAGGCAATGGAAGTATTCAAAAAGAGTGGTGTAACTGTTTGGGAATGTAAAGTTTGTGGACATATTGTAATAGGTACTAGTGTTCCTAAACTTTGTCCAGTTTGCTTATCACCAAAGAGTTTCTTTGAAGTAAGAGACGAGAATTACTAATAAATATTAAGTATATAACATAAACGTATAATGATTCTCCAATGTGAATTTGGAGAATTATTTATAAAAGGACGCCTGTGGAAAAAGCAAAAACGTATATAGCAATAGATTTGAAATCCTTTTATGCCTCAAGTGAATGCGTTGATAGATCGCTTGATCCATTAAAGACGAATTTAGTTGTTGCTGATGTATCTAGGACAGAAAAGACAATATGTTTAGCTGTTTCTCCATCATTAAAGTCATATGGTATTGGCGGGAGACCTAGATTATTTGAGGTTGTTCAAAGAGTAAAAGAAATTAATAGAGATAGATTAAGAAAGGCCCCAAATCATAAATTTACGGGTAAATCAGTAAATAGCGATGAATTAAATAGTAATCCTAGTTTGGAATTAGACTACATTGCTGCGGTTCCTCAAATGCAAAGATATGTTAATGTTAGTGCTAAGATATATTCTATTTATTTAAGGTATGTTTCTTCAGAAGATATTCATGTTTATTCGATAGATGAAGTATTTATAGACGCTACCGATTATTTAAAAATGTATAAATTAAGCGCTCATGACTTTGCAATGAAACTTGTTAAAGAAGTTTTAAAAGAAACAGGGATTACTGCAACAGCTGGAATTGGAACAAATCTATTTTTAGCAAAAGTAGCTATGGATATTGTTGCTAAACATATTAAAGCAGATAGTGATGGCGTTAGAATAGCAGAGTTAAATGAACAATCATTTAGAGAAAAATTGTGGGAGCATGAGCCATTAACAGATTTTTGGCGTATAGG
>JAIKVY010000212.1 GCA_024685275.1 Clostridia bacterium | reverse complement strand
ATAACAACAACCCATATGATAGTAAACACACCTTTAACTTCTTGATCTAATACAAAAAGCATAAACATGAATAATCCAACTAACGCATAATACGCAAGTGAAAAAAAGAATAAAAACTTTTTTGTGAGTTTCATTATCGAAAATAAAATTGGTTTTGATTTCGACATATTCACATTATACAACAGCATTCAATAATTTGCTAATTGATTATTCAAGAGTCTTTAGAAAATCCTCTTTAGCTTTTAAAAATAGAGAAAATAAAGATTTTGTCGCTTTTAATTTATTTTGAATTTCGGTACTCAAAGCCTTTCTTTCGGTATCCTCATAATCAATATTACCATTTATATTGTTTATCTTAATAAAGTCATCAAATAATACTAATTCTTTGTGAGACATATCTATATTGTAATCTTTATATTTACTGAATGGTATATCAGTAATAACCAAGTTAGCATATTTCAAACTTGTATATTTATATCCATTTTTAAACAAATAATCTATTGTTTTTAACGATTGAATATAGTTATGGGTATTAACATTTATGTCAAAATAAAAACGCTTTTTTGCCTTTTCCAAATTTTTACTATTAGCATATCTTTTTACTTCTTTAGTTAAATCCCCATATACTCTTTTGTTTATTTCATTCTCTAAAGTTGAATCTATTGAAAACACTTCACAATAAATAACAAAGTGTAAAAATTCTTTATTGTTCTTTATAAACTCATCAATATTTTTATATCCATCTAATTGCAGCAATTTTTTAAATACCACCATTGATAAAGCAGCATCATCGTCACTTTTATGTAAAATAAAGTTTCTATCATCAATTTTTAAAAATTCTGCTATTGTTTCAAGGGATTTTGCTTTGGTTTTATCCCCATATTTTTTTACAAAATAACGTTGAATATCTATATATACATACGAAAATCTTTTAAGATTATATCTGTCGCATGCTATTTTTAAAAATCGAACATCATTTTCATGAGCAAAACCTATTACAATGTAAGAATCACTAATTATTTTACTAATAAGATCATATCTACCTTTAAAGTTTGGCATTAACGTAAAAGTTTTTTCTGAATATGCTAATACCATACCACTCTTTTCCTTTTCCCATATATAAGAATAAAATGGTGCTTCTGGATTGATAACAATATCTTTTTTTTCTATTAGCTTTAAGTCATTATCATAAATGACATATCCAAAACTACAAATGTTGGTTCCATTGCTGGCTTCTATATCAAAATTTAAATATTTGTTCATACTAGTTATGTATTATATCATATTTAATCTTCAAATAAAACAATAAAACAAGCGTATTCAACTCTTCTCTATGCTTTTTAATTTGACTATTTATTCAATATTAATTTATACTTGTTATTAGTTATAAACTAATAAAAATATAGAAGTGTTGATTATGAAGAAATTTAAAATTATTTTATTGTCTGTTTTAATTGTTGGAGTTTTATTCTCATTTACTGCTTGTAATTTCTTTGGTGGCACACCAAATACAGTTGATCAAGCATGGGCTAATTATGAAAAATTAACATATAATGTGTATGATAATGATACGAATATTGGCACACTTATATTAACTATGACAAATTCATTAACAGAAGATGAAAAGAAAAACGGAGAAACAACTAAATTAACAGTAAATTTAGACACGAAAAATCATAATGTTCAATCAACATATTATGGAAACATATATAATGTAATATCTTATACTAAAACTTTCACTGACAAAAATGATAATAAAAATAATTATGAAGTAGAAGCAAGTCATGGTGGAGATTATTTATATTACACATTAACATATCCAAATAACCCATCAAAGAATGCTGATGATAAAAAAATAAAAGTTAAATCTCCATATAGTGATGGTGAATACATGTATTATTTCTTAAGATGTTATAATGCAACTACATCTTTCCAAACAGTTGATGTTTTAACTAATACAACACATAAATTTTCTACTGCTGCTATAAAAGAAACTGTAAAAACTGACTTTAATTCTTTTGGAACAGTTGAATGTTCTGGATATAGAATTTATCTTAATGAAACCCCATCAGGTGCATCAATTACAGTTTTATATACTCCAGATTCTGTGGCATATAAACTTAGCCACTCAAGCTCAATTTTAAGCAGTGTTAAGTTCCCTACAAAAATCCAAGAAAATAATATAAAGTATATTCTTAAAGATGCGTCAGTAACGCCAGAAGAATAAAAATCCACTTTTCAACTTTGTGAAAACCACATATTCAATTTAACATTTACAGCCAATACATATGATGTTAAATTACTGGAATGTCATCTATATTATCTAAAAATATAAATTCACAATTCCAGTAATCCCCTTTTTCGTATTCCTCTAAATAAAAATAATATTTATTATAATACTCTTCCCATAAGTAAATCTTTTCATTGGGATAAAAACCAACAAGTGAATCATCGCCTCCATCTACAAGATTTTTTACATCTTTTGCTAAAATAATAAAATTATATTTAACAATATTATTAAGAATTCTATCATTGTGATATGTAATAGTCTCTGGTATTACCATATTATCTAAACTTAAATCCAATAATGCTAAATATGCAACTGAAATAACCTCAATTCCATCAATGGATTTTGGAATATATACACATGATGGAAGTCCATATTCATCTTTTATTTTTGTAATTTCGTAGCCATTTTTATTATCATATTTAACTTCTTTATATTCAAAAAATATTTTTGATGTAGGAACATATTTATTTGTAATAATCGCTGTTAATTTAGTGCTATTTGAATCTTCTTTTAAATTAGCTTGCATTTTCTTATTAATAGCATCTTTTAAAAAAGTTGCCTCAGTAACTTCAATTAATCTTTCGCCAGATATAGATTTTGTTTTAGGCATTAAAAGGGTTACATCTGTCATCCATTTATCATTCTCTTTATAAGTCTCAACTGAGTAAATAATATTTATCTTACTAGATGAAGAATATACTTGATTATCTCCATAATCCGAATCATTAATAACTAAATCAATAAAAGAATCTCTTTCATTATTAATAAATTTCAATGCTATAACTAATTTTTCATCTGGGTTTGTGTACATTGTCTCGGTAATAATTTGGGATTCTAAATTATCAGTTTCTGCATTTTGAGGAAAAATGTCTGAACCTTTTTCTTCTGTAGTATATTGTTTCTTCACTTGCGTGTGCTCTATTGTGTATCCGACAAATGATGGTTTAACAAGTGAATTATCATCAACATTATTTTTTGAACTGCTTCCGCAACCAAATCCTAAAATAGATATTGCTGCTAATAATATGAAACAAAAAAAAGTTTTATATAACCTCTTCATTATTTTTATCTCCCTTTAATCTCTATTTATTGTTTTATGTGGTTTGGTTACCATTATATTCGTTGTACTCTATGATATAATTATAAAACTTGAATACATATTTATCAATAATACAACACTCTCATATATTACTCTAATGCTTAAGTAACACTAGACAAATAATAGAAGATTAAAAAATATATAAATTTTTTCTGTTTTTACCGAAATATAAATATGAGAAAATGCAAATATAGTAGCAAACACTATAAACGAAATTGATAGAGCCATAACACCAGAAAATATAAGAATTATACTAGAATAATTGACAAACTAAGTGCTTTGTATGGCCCCTTTTTATTCCAAAATATAATAAACAATGCAACATATGATAATACCAAAATAGCATTACATATGATATAAATAATTAATCCATTTGAAATAAAAAATGAGAACCATCTTTGTATATTAAAAATCATAAATACCATTGAACCATATCTTCCAATGTTTTCAAAAACAACTATAATTTTATTAAATTATTTGTTGTCTGGAGCTTTCTTTTCTCTTGTTTTAATTTTATTTTTTGTTTCTGCAAATCCATATATATATTTACACAACAAAAAAGAGACCTCTTTTGATCTGGGCCCTGTCAAGTGAACAGATAAAAAAATAAAAAATAATTAAGCATGACTTCGGAATTCAACCGGAGTCATGTTTTTTAATCCTGCTTGGAATCTCTCGTTGTTGTAATAATAAATGTATTGATCAATAGC
>JAIKVY010000182.1 GCA_024685275.1 Clostridia bacterium | reverse complement strand
CGAATATAGATTCATTTTGCTTGCTTGTATCACCAACCACACAATTTTGTATGTTTATTTCTTTTGTATTAGAAGAAATATCAAGATTTCCAATTATTCCTCCAGCTGAAGTTATACCACTTTTATACTCAGCAACATTGTATATAAATTTTCCTTTAGCTACATTGTTGTTTACATAAAGTTTTCCGATAGCATTGCCTGATATTACTCCATTAGATTTAGCAGAGCATTTTCCAATTATTCCACCAACAAATGCATCAGCTGTAATGTTTCCATTATTAACATTATTAGACACATCTAAGTTATAACCAGATAAACTACCAATTAATCCGCCAACAGTAGTTCCGTAGTTATTACATGTAATATTTCCATTATTTACGTTGTTTGAAAAACTTTTAGCAGTTTTTTGGTTGCTATCAGACATTTGACAATTGCCAATTATACCACCAATTGTGGTTCCATTTTCAACGTTTATATTAGCATTATTAACACAGTTATCTATACTTTGACTAGCAGAGATTGTTAATTTTAATCCAGATGTTTGTTTATATGTTGAATCACCAGCAATTCCGCCGACTTTTGTTCCTGAAGCAGTTATATTAATCGAACATGAACTTTCAACTACAACATTAGATATAGATCCTCTATTTACTGCTGCAAATAAACCGACATTAGTGCTGCTATATAAATTTAAATTTGAATTAGCCATCTTTATGTTTCTAATTTTTCCCATCATTTGACCAATTAATCCTACATTTGAAAATGTGGTTGTTTCGGTTTCAACACTAAAAAATAAAATCCTATGATTATTTCCTTCAATTATTCCATATAATTCAGGAATAATATTAGGTTTAGTTGTGGATATATTTTCATCATCAATAGTAATAGCATTGCTAGATAAATTAATATCAGTTTTGAGGGAATATGTTATGTTAGTAGCAGTCGTGCTATTGTTAGGAACAGTATCTAGACTAGTTATTTTTACATCTTCTTCAGAATTAGTAAATAAACTTGAATTTTGTTGGGTTGCAATTTTTAGAAAATCACTAACCGAATTAATATTAATTACAACGTTATCTTTTTCATTATCTGTTCCTGTATATGAGCAGGCAATAAATATGAATGAAAATGATATTAGTAAAATAAATATAAATAAAAACAAAAATTTCTTTTTCATAATTCCTTCTTTTGTAAAAAGTATTTTCTAATATTATAAAACTAAACGATAGAATTTAAACAATCATGCTAATTTAATGGTTATAAATAACAGTTTTATTGACAAAAAGATTGATTATTTTGCGAAAAGGAGTTTTTTATGAAATACAAATATTGGGTAGAAGAATGGCTAAAATTATATGTTGAGCCATCGACAAAATTAAGGACGTATATTAGATATAGAGAAATTGCGACAAATAGGTTAATTGTAAAGTTTGGTGAATATGATTTAGATAAAATTACACCAAAGATAATACAATCATACATTACGGAATTGTTAAAAACAGGGAATAATAAAACACATAAAGGATTATCATCTAGTTCAGTTAATTTAATATTGAATGTTATGCTGAACTCGCTTAAGAGAGCATATGATAATGGGTATAAAAAAGAATACAACTATACTGCAATAAAAAGACCAACAATAAAAGAAAAAGAAGTAAATTGTTTTACGCTAAAAGAGCAAAAGAAAATAGAAAATTATGTTTTAAATAGTAAAAATAAAAAACTATTTGGAATCATTCTATGTTTATATACTGGATTAAGAATAGGCGAATTGCTAGCTTTAAAATGGACAGATATAGATTTCAAGGATGGATTACTATTTATTAACAAGGAATGTTATCTAGTAAAAGATGATAATAATATGTATACTAGAAAAGAGGATACTCCCAAAACAAAATCATCGATAAGAATAATTCCATTACCAAAGCAAATTATTCCATTAATAAAAAAGATAAAATCAACTACTGAATCCAGTTATGTTATATCAAATAAAGGAAATCCAATATCAATTAGATCTTATCAAAGATCGTTTGAATTATTATTGAAAAAACTAGGAATAGAGCATAAAGGATTTCATGCACTCAGACATACATTTGCGACAAGAGCAATAGAATGCAATATGGACATACGAACTCTTTCAGAAATACTAGGGCACAAAAATCCAATGATGACTCTAAATAGGTACGCACACTCATTAATGGAGCACAAAAAGGAGATGATGAATCGTCTAGGAAAAATAATGATATAAAACGTTCATGTAATGTGATATTCGATGCACATAAAAAATATTAATGTTTTTCAATTAATTTTGATTTTTTTTAATTTAAGTATGCTAAATTGAATGAGATGTTAGTATTTGATTTTATGTGGAAACAATAAAATGAAAGGTTACAAGTTTATAAAAATGTAATTTTGTGAATTAAAAGTATATTACATAATGTGAAGAATTTGAATGCTTGTTTGTTTTAAAAACATTGAACATCGATAACTATTTTATTTTTGTAAATTGGTTACTATTTGACTAATGTATAGTAATGAATTAATATTCTAATTAAAGAAAGTGAACATAGAATATCACATTCTATGATCATTTTAAAAGGAGTTTTATGAAAAAAAGATTAATTTTATTAATCATTTCGATAATCTTAACAATTATATCACTTGCATGTGCATTGATATTTTCTTGTAATAATATCGCATTCGGAATTTTAAGTGGTGTCTTTGGTAGTTCGTTATGCTTTTTTATCACAACTGCAAAAGACTATTTTGGTGAAAGAAAAAAAAGGTTAAACAATTATTTAGATTTTATTATTCAATTTAGAAAAAAAATTAGAAAAATAAAATTATGTTCAGAAGAACGCGAAAAAGCTTTAGATGGGATTATATCTTTAGATGGGAATGAATTGTTGTTCTATAATCATAAGTATTATGATGAGCTCGCCTCAAAAGATTTAAAGATTAGATTAATTTACAACACTATTAATACTTTTGCTGGTGCAATTAGTGACTTTAATATAGTATATGATAAAGATAAAGAAATAGATAAGACTTTAAAAGAACTACAAGAATTTGATTGTATATTTTTCTATAAAGATGGAGATATTATTAAATCGTTTTTAGACCATCCAGATTTTAAACAAGCTGTTAATAGTTTAAATAATATGACTGATAATGACTATACCCTGGATTTTGATGTGGTTGCGCATTACTCTATAGATAAAGAGATTTCACTAGAAAATATAGCACCATGGATTATTCCAGATTCAAAAATTATAATTTGTTAGTTTAATGGGGGCATTCTATGATACGAATAAAGTGTTTACTTGCATCGCTATTAGTGGTTATTTCTTGTTTTATATTTGCTAGTTGTGGGGAAGAAGAACAAGTAAGTTATAAAATCTATTTTGTTGTGGATGGAAGAACATACGCAACTATTGATACAAATGGTAATGAAGTAATCTCTATGCCAGATAATCCTACTAAAGAAGGATATACCTTTGCTGGATGGTATTTTGATAGATATACGTTACAAAATCCGTTTACATCAAATTCAATTTTAGATGCACCATTATCTAGAGATATGAGTGTATATGCTAAATTTGAGCATGTTCATGAATGGGAAAATGAGTATCATATAGATAGAACATATCATTGGCAAACATGTAGTTTGTGTAATGAAATAAATAGTAAAGCAGTGCATGAATATGGGGAATGGGAAATAATTAAACCAGCTACAGAGAATACTAAGGGTTTAAAGAAAAGGGTATGTAATGTTTGTAAGTATGAAGATACGGATGAAATTGAAAAAATACATGCACACAAATGGAATAATGAATATAAAAATAATTCTTTATATCATTGGCAAACGTGTAGTGAGTGTAAAGAAATAAATAATAGAGCAGAACATGAATATGGAGAATGGGAAATAGTAACACCAGCAACGGAGAGTACTACTGGATTAAAACAGAAAACATGTACTGTATGTGGATATGTGCGTACAGAACAAATTAATAAATTACAACATTCTCACAACTGGATAGTTGAATACAGTAAAGATGCAACATATCACTGGCAAACATGTAGTGACTGTGAAGAAATAAATAATAAAGCAGTACATGAATATGGAGAATGGGAAATAACAACACCAGCAACAGAAGAATCAAAAGGTGTAAAGAGACGCATATGTATTGTATGTGGACATGAAGAAACAGAAGAAATTGAAAGATTAGAACATACTCATGACTTTGTTCATCATGCTAAAAAGGAGCCAACATGTACAGAAATTGGTTGGGATGAATATGATGTGTGTTCTAAGTGTGGTTATTCAACATATAAAGAATTATCAAAGATTGACCATAGTCCAGTTATAGATGAAGGATATCCAGCAACCTGTACAAGTAATGGACTAACTGATGGTAGTCATTGCTCTGTATGCGGAGAAACTATTGTTTCACAAAAAACGATTTTAGCACGTCATAATATAGTAACGGAACCAACTATAGAAGCGACATGTGATAATATTGGATTTACAGAAAAACAATATTGTTCTATTTGTGGAGAAGTCATTAAAGAAAGAAGTATTATACCAATAAGACAAGAAGTTAACGATTTAATACTTAGTAGATCAACATTATATCTAAATGTTGGAGATAGTTATACGATTAATGCAATACCTGTTCCACAAAACTCTGTAATATCAGTATCTTGGAATAGTAGTGATAATAATGTGGCGACTGTAAATAATGGTAAGATTGAAGCAAAAAATAAAGGAACAGTTAGAATAATTGCTAGTGGGAGCGGATTTCAAGCAGTGTGTGAAATAATTGTTGGAGAATCAAAAACTGGTAGTGATACATATCAAGATTATGAATTAACATATTCATTAAATTTAGACAGCTCAGCATATGTAGTAACTGGATTTAATGGTAATGCAAAAAACATTGTTATCCCTGATATATATAACGCATTAAGAGTTATATCAATTGGGAACAATGCATTTAAGAATAATGAATATTTAGAAACAATAACTTTACCTAATAGTATACAAGGTATAGGGAGTAATGCATTCTATGGCTGTTCAAAATTAAAAACAATAAATATTCCTGCAAGTGTAAAAGAAATAGGTGTTTCTGCTTTTGAAAATTGCTATATGTTACAAAGTATATCAATACCTAAAAATGTGACGAATATAAGTGAAAGTACTTTTGAAAGATGCTTATCATTAAAATCTGTTACTATTGCCGATGGAGTAAAAACAATAGGGAATAAAGCATTCGAAAGATGTGCTTCATTAACAAGTATAGTTTTGCCTAATAGTATTATAAGTGTAGGGAACTGGGCATTTAATCACGCGGAATCATTAAATCAAGTTACTTTATCAAGCAGTATGTCACAAATAGGAGTCGCTTCGTTTAGTGGGTGCTATGCTTTAAAAGAAATCGAACTGCCATCAAATATAACAGGAATAGGAGCATCTGCATTTAGTGATTGTACAAATCTAGAAACATTAAGAATTTTAGGTAATATATCAACAATAGGAAACAGTGCTTTTTATAAGTGTGTATATTTAAGAAATGTATATTGGAACTCCCAAAATAATAGTAATTGTGGAGATGATAACTATATATTTTATAACTGTGGAATAAATAGTGGGGGAATAACAGTAACAGTTAAAAATAACGCAGAGTTACCAACAAAGATATTTGAACCAGTAAGTGGATATTTAAATCTACCATATGTAATAAAAATACTATATGAAAATGGGAATGTATATAGTTGTTCAGACCATTTACCATATTTAATTACAGGAATTATATTTGAAGATACAAAATATGCTTACGATGGCAATGAACATACACTTAAAGTAGGTAATTTACCTGAAATAGCATCTGTTTATTATGAAAACAATAGAAGAACTACGATAGGTAAACAACATGTGAAAGCATATATAAGCATTGGATTTGCTATACAAATATTTGAAGCAGATTTAGCTGTTTATCCATCAATTACTACGGAAACTATTTTAAGTGGTGCTGGAGAATATACAAAGTATATAAATGAACCAATTGAACCAGGGGAAAGAATTATTTTAACAGCAAGCACAAATAATAGCTATACATGGTTAGGTTGGTACGAAGGAGATACAAAAGTAAGTGTTGGGGAAAGTTTATTGTATACATTTACAATGGGAGAAGAGAATAAGATATATATAGCAAAATGGTCTAAATTTGATTTAGCTAAAAATATAGAAGATGGTGGAAATATTTCATTATTAAATGATAAATATGTGTTTGGGCAAGAAGTGACTGTCATAGCAGAAACAAACGAAGGGTATACATGGTTAGGATGGTATGATGAAGAGATAAAAGTAAGTGAAGGAACAAGTTTATCGTATACATTTACAATGGGAGAAGAGAATAAGATATATACAGCCAAATGGGCAATAAATAAATATACAATAACAATAGATAATCAAGCGGAAGGAGCAATAATATCTGGAATAATAAGTGGAAGTGAATATGAATATAATTCACAAATAACGCTTATAGCAACAAATATCGTAGATGGTTACTTTATTAAATGGGCAAGAAATGATGGAATTAAATATTATGGGACGTTATATACGTTTAATATGCCCGCATCAAATATTACTATTACAACTACTATTAATGCTTACGCTAGAAACAATAATGAAATATATTTTGGATTATATCCACAAACAAAAGTGACAGATACAAACATTACAACAGCATTAAATAATAAAGCTGGAACGTTACCAACATCTTTAAATAGTTATAACTGGACGTCATATGGGTATTATATAAATAATTCAGTAAATAATTATATGTGGTATATAGATATTGAATATGGAAAAGAAAAATATAGAGGAGTATATTTTACATCATATAGGCCTTCTGCTACAAGTAGAGAAAGTTCATCAGATAAAAGTTATCAGGATGATAACGGGTATAATCCTAATACAGTATATTGGTTCAAATATAAACCAATTAAGTGGAAAATTATTTACGAAAAAAATGGAGAAGCATTAATATTGGCAGATTTAATACTTGATTCTCAGCAATTTGGGGGATACTATCGTAATAACTATGCCAATAGTACAATACGTCAATGGTTAAATAAAACATTCTATAATACAGCATTTAGTGAATTACAAAAACAGATAATATTAACGACAGAAGTAAAGAATAGTGCACGAAGTACAAATCCAGATAATAATCCTTTATATTACAATAATGGCGTTAACGAATACGCGGCGACGGATTCTGCTACTTGGCAAGAAAAGATATTCTTATTAAGTATACAGGAGGTAACAAATAGTTCATATGGATTTGATACAACTACAAGTAGTTCTACTACAAGAACAAAACAAGGTTCTGACTATGCTAAATCACAAGGATTATACGTATATTCGAGTAATAGTTATTGGTGGTTGCGTTCACCGTGTTATTACAATGCTGAAGAAGCACATATCGTTAAATCTGATGGTATTACTGGTCAATACATAGACAGTCACGTTAGTTGCAACAATAGTGGTGTTGTTCCTGCTTTGACAATTAATTTAGAATGAGATTAATTCAATTCTACCACACAATAACGATAATTCTATGATTTATTAAAGAAAAATAGATATTTACCTTCAAACCAAAAATATAAAAAGGAGCTAACCAAATGGACAATAGAGATACAATAGAAAAGTATAAAAAAGAGTTAGAGGAATTTCTTTCTACATTAGGTATTTTCAAGAGCACAGTAATAGTAAATAGGGATAAAAAGAATTACGAAGAAAATGCTCAATTTATAAAAAAGATGTATATTAGAATGAAAAGTGGCAATGTTGATATAAAACTTTTGGATATTGCAATTAATGAATTAATACCATATCTATCCTAAACTACTCAAGATTAGTATCGTTATTTATCTGGATAACATAATGACACTATGATTTATAAAAATTAAAAAAATCCATACA
>JAIKVY010000166.1 GCA_024685275.1 Clostridia bacterium | reverse complement strand
AAAATCATCTAGTAGTTGGAATAATGGTGGTGTAGCATTTCTAGACCCACACAAAAAAGGCAATACAATGGGTAGAGCGTACCTAATAACTAAGGAACAATATGAGCATGTACATAATGAAGAAGGGAAAACGTGGTATGGATATGAAATTGTATTAGGTGAAATAGATGGAATTAAAGTGGTAACATTTACAAATGAAAAAAGACAAATGGAAAACGCTCCATCAGACGCTTACAAAAATGTAATAGACGCTGGTATCAAAGAAACAATGAAACTCGAATACTGCGAAATAAATAAATAATTAAATATAAAGGCGGACTTATCATTGTCCGCCTTTATATTTATAGAAATAGTGCACATCGTCTTTATATAATAATTTCAATCTATCAGCAATACGAGTATTATCTAGTGGAGATTCTGAAATAATCGACAAATTACAATTTATAAAGGCGTCTTCTTTTATTGTTTTGATTGACCTTGGCAAATATAATACTTTTAAATTTGTGCAGTTACTAAAGGCTTTGTTTTCTATGATTGATAGTCCATTAGGAATTTGAACATATGTTAAATTAGTGCAGTTCTCAAAACAATTTTTAGATATAGCACTTATTTTTGGCCCCAAATACACTTCTTTTAATGTTTTATAGTTCTTGAAGCATGAATCACCTAATTTCGAGATAAGACTTGAGTCATCCATATGAATCGTTTCAACTTCGTTCTTTGTATGTGAAAAATTTAAATTTAAATTATATATATTAAATATTTCGTATTTATCAATAAATACTTTAGATGATACGTCAAGGTGTTTAACACCATCATCTGAACCCAAACATGAATTTGTTTTTTTAGAATAATATGCGCCATTAAACTTAGCAATATTACTTATCAAGAATGTTTTGCTTAATTCCTCGTAATCAACTTCTTTTTCGTGTACGTACTTTTTATTTAGCTCATAATTAAATTCATATTTTACATCATCTACTTCTACGCAGTCTTCTGTAATCTCCCAACTCGCAGTTCTTGGTATGCGCTTTACGGGTGTGTAATATGTATTATTTATTGATACTCTAATTATTGAATTATCGTATTTATACAAAAAGCTTTCAAAAATTTTTTTCTCTAATGAAATGAATGTAGAATATGTTAACCCAGATTTTCTTATTTCTTTAACCGGAGTAAAACACTTTTCTTCTATTTCCTTTACATATTTTTTATAGTAATGATTATACAAATATTTATTTCTTAATTTATTCTTTTTCTGTTTCTCCAAAAATTCTACATTTTCATAATGATTGAAATCATTAAATAAATTATTTCTTGATCCTATAGTATTAGATGAGATTTTACAATAATCTACCGGTGAAAAGTTGATTTTTTCATTCAACTCAGATAATGCGGCAATCTTATATGAATATTTAATAATTACGGTATTATGTAAATCAACTTTAACAGTGCCTTTTATGTATTGTCCATCATTAGATTTGCTTGATTTAATCCCGTAATAAACACCAATAGATATAAAAACAACAATAACAACATATATAAACACTAAAATTCCGGTGTATGAAGAATATATATTATTGGTTAAAAATATAATATAATCAAACATATATACCCTCCTAGAAGAAATCCAAATCGTCGCTTATTCTAAAAGCGACATTTAGTTTCATTTGTTCATCTAAATCAGAAAAGAGCTCGCCATCCGAAACACTTAAATTTAATGGTCCGTTTTTAGCGTTTTTATTTATGTTAAACTGAATACTAAATATAGAATTTTTAACAAATTCGCCATCACATTTTTTAAAATCACTAATAGCTCCTTGTGATTCATTTTTAAGCACAAAATACAGTGTGCTTTTATTAACATCTTCGAGAATAGTTATGTCAATAGTTATAATAAATGAGCTTATGGTTTGTGCCTTAACACTGAAATACTCTTTGTATTTGTTGTTTTGATCTTTTTTGTAATCAATATCATTGCAATCTGAGATAGATATTTCACCACTCATACTATTATCTTTCACATCGTAGTTTACAGATTCGAACTTTACATCACTTTGATTTTCACTTAAATTAAATTTAGCTGTTTTGTGTGATACATCTTTTATAGGAGCCGATTTTTGATAATTATTATCAACATCAAAAACCATATCGCCTGATTTCGATATTATTTTACTTTCAAAGTTGACCAAGGCAAAACCTGATTTGTATAAAAAATCATTTATTATCTCAAAATATTCTTCTCTATTTAAATTTAAATATTTTTGATTATAACTTGTTTTTGATTTCCAAAGAGATCCTCTTAAACTAGATATAGCTGGCATTTTATAAATCGACTCTATTTTATCTATTGTATAAGGAAGAAAGAAATTTTTAAGATTATCTAAGCCAACAGATTTGTATTCAAAATAATGCAGATCGTTGCTGACTATAAAATCCTCTAAACTATAACATCCATCAATACATGAACAGATTGATGTGACAGTCTTAGGAAAAACTATTGTTTTTAAACTAGAGCAATTTTTAAAACAATCCTTTTCTACACTCACTAAATTATCATATCTAGATATCTTAGTTAAGTTAACACAATTCTCGAATAGACTATACGAAAACGTATCCATATTTATGGATAAAACAGCTTCAACAATCCCACTATTCATAAAGGCGGAATGACCAATTTCCTTTACACTATTAGGAATTTCTATATATTTTAATGACCTGGTATTCATAAACGCAGAGTCTTTTATTATTTCAATGTTATTAGGTAGTATTATGTTTTTGATATTAATGAAATCTTTTAAGAATTCTTTTGGAATGACACTGGTAATATTAGATATTTCAACACTATCATATGCATATTTATCTTCTATTTCATGAGTTTTCATAATATTATCTTTTGATATAGATAATGTTTTTGCTTCAAATGGTAGTGCTACTTTGTTTTTAAACTCATATTTAGATAATATCCCCTCACTCACTGAATAATAGTATATCTTTGCCTTTTTTGGTAATTCTAAATTAGGATCTACATATTCTACTGTTGGTGGTATTGTTATTTTTGTTAACGAGGTAGAATCTATAAATAATTCCTTGCTATAGTTATTGAAATTGTATGGAAATACTATATTCTTTATTGTAGATGATACTTTTAAACCGTCATATTTATCGTAACTTAAATATTTAGA
>JAIKVY010000165.1 GCA_024685275.1 Clostridia bacterium | reverse complement strand
AAAATCATCTAGTAGTTGGAATAATGGTGGTGTAGCATTTCTAGACCCACACAAAAAAGGCAATACAATGGGTAGAGCGTACCTAATAACTAAGGAACAATATGAGCATGTACATAATGAAGAAGGGAAAACGTGGTATGGCTATGAAATTGTATTAGGTGAAATAGATGGAATTAAAGTGGTAACATTTACAAATGAAAAAAGACAAATGGAAAACGCTCCATCGGACGCTTACAAAAAGGTAATAAATGCTGGTACAAAAGAAACAATGGAACTCGAATACTGCGAAATAAATAATTAAATATAAAGGCGGACATTTGATTGCCCGCCTTTATATTTACTAATCAATAATAATATCAAACAATTTTTTAAAGTTATTTATTGTTTCTTCGCTGAAATCGTCTATCTTTGAGAAGTTTTTCATCAAAGATGAATAGTATGCTTTTTTATACAAATCACTATCTTTATTTATTGATTCATACTTTTTAATTTCTTCTAGAGAGAATAAATCTTCAATTTCTTTAGCGCCATCTTTAACCTCTGACACCAAATGGCATCTATCTTTAAAATCTGTTTCTTCACATAATTTAGCCATAGATTTTCCAGCTTTATCAGCGTCTAGGAATATACTCTTTTTGTAGAATTTAATTTTAAGAATTCGTTTGAGTATTTCTTCTTGTTCTTCTTTCGTTTTTCCAACACCTTTAAATGGAATAAAAGATACATTCTTAATATTCAATAGATTCTTAAACATTGTTAGATAATTATAATCTGTAATACCTTCTACCCACACCACAACAGTATCCATATCATAAAGCACGTTTTGCTTTATGGTAAGAGATTCTTTAATAGGCAATATAGAGTCTGGGTCGTCAACGTTTACTGCAGAGAATAGATTATCAATTGAAGATCTATTATTACTCATTGTAACAATCCTTAATTCATCAAAGTTATCTGGATCAATTAAGAAAGGAGAATGTGTAGCAATAATGAATGTTAAGTCATTTTTTTGTGCAAACTCTTTTATAAATTTTCTTAATTCAACTTGACCTTGTGGATGAAGGTTTGTAGCTGGTTCGTCCATGATAATAATATCACCTCGCTCTAAACTATTAGAACAAATAAAGTTAAAGTAAAAATTAAAGAACCATTTGAAACCAGTTGATTGCATCTCTAACATTATTGGTTCTTCGTCTTTTCCTCTAGACATACCAAATGAAATCAAATTAGATTCAGCATCAACTACAAATTTATATTCGTCATTTGAAGCAAAATATAATTTATTAAATCTATTATTAACAGTTTCCATCTTATTATTAATAATTTTTCTAATCTTTTTTAATGTTGTTGGATTTGTATACTTTTCATATTCTTTAAAAAGTTCTAAGATGTTTTGGATATCGATCCCAACAGCTTTAAATAATGATTTGAAAAATTGACTATTATTTAAATTGCCGGGAATGACTTT
Source organism: Clostridia bacterium (assembly GCA_024685275.1). GTDB lineage: Bacteria > Bacillota > Clostridia > Christensenellales > DTU072 > CAG-1782. Next base: position 12,477 of record JAIKVY010000165.1, on the reverse strand, counting down.
CAATGATTCTTTTCCAAGAATATTTTCGGTATATTTGATGACTCTAGGAGTGACTCGTATACCAAAATGTTTTAAAGATATTTTGTTTACAAAGTCAGACTTATTTTCTACTTTTAAATTTGTTATGAAGTTATCTAGTGATAAAAAATTATTTTGTCTATTCCCATATCGAGCCGAATTATCTTCTATTTCGCTTTTTAATCTTAAAAAATCTGGAATATAATTTTCAATATCGTTTTCAGTATTAGAAACTATATTTATTAAGTTATTTATAAGGTTTCTGTTTGGATAACCATAACTATTTGATAAATTTAATAGCTGCTGAAGGGATGATTTTATATGATTTCTATCATATTCAACTTTTTCTTCTTCATATTTTATATTTGTGAACTCATCATATTTTGTGTCAGTTAATTTAGCACATACATAATCGTTCCCATCCGATATAAACATTTTAATTTCCGGGTGTTTTATTTCTTCACCAAACCCTAATGTTGTGACATCATTATCAACTAAGCGTTTTTTACATAGTTCAAAGATTCCATCCAGAACATTTGATTTACCTGAATTGTTGGCACCAATAACTTCAATTAGCGTACCCATTTTACCTTCTTCTAAGGTATTATTTAGCATAAGCCTGCTATGATTTTCTTCTAATCCCAAATTTCTAAAATTTTTAAACTCGATATATCTTTTAGCCATATTATAGGTCCTCCTTCTCCTTAATACTTCTTAATAATTCTTTATATGGTTTTAGTAATTCTATTTCTTCTTCACTTAACTTCTTTTTATTAATTATCGGAGCAATCTCCATAAGATAATCAATCACATTACTGAATACGTCTTTTTTAGAAGTTAAAACATAAAATTGACTTTTGTTAGAGTCTGGATTGTTTATCATATAGTTTCTAACAAACTTAAACATACTTTTTTCTTCTTTCTTTTCAAGTTCTTTAACATTAGTTAGATTTGTTAGTATGTAATTAATGATATTATTTTTCCCAATCAATTCATTTTTGGTTATATAATCAAATAATTTGATAATACTTTTATTTATATCTTCTAAATTGCTTACTTCATAATCTTCAATATATTTATAAAGCGTTGGTCTAGAAATAGACAAGTAATTAGCTAATTCGGTTATCTTTATGTCCAATTCTTTCAATCTCTCTTTTAACATTGTTCACCTCCAAATATATGATACTTCACTTTACATTTTTTGTAAAGCAGAATTTTACATTTTTTGTAAAATAAATGAAAAGAACCGCAGGGTTCTTTCCTTTGTTATTCTTTTGGTTCTGTTGATCCATCGAATGATTTTATTTCTTCTTCTGTAGCATTTAAGAGTTCTTCAGTTGGTTCATAACCCAAATCAGCAGCGAAGATTTTTAATAGTTCTAGATCTATTATTCCTTTTTTATGCATTTCATAATAGCCTTCTAGTAATTCTTCATCTGTTTAGCTTTCATCAAGTTATTCCTATGCATAATAATTATTTGTTTCTTTTTTATTAATAAATTCTTTTATTAATTTGTATTCATATGGTTTAGTATTGGTTATAACCATTTTATTTACTAAACCATCTTCATCTAATTCAAGAAATAATAGGTAGTCATTGTCGTCATTACTTATTAATAATGCATATTTACTTTCACCACTATCTATATTAGTGGTTGTGACATAGTTAGATTTATTTGGTTCATCATATAAATCTAACCTATCTATTATTTCTTTTGAACCTTGTATTGTTTCATTATAGATTTCTGAATTGAATATAGTGTCTTCTTTAAGAATGTGAGATAACTTATCTTTTTCACTATGATTGTGTAATACATTTCTTATTAGTTTAAGATTGTGTTCTTCATCTTTAATTATTCCATTACAGTATTCATCAATCATAGTGTCAGCTGATATAAGTGCAAATCCAGTAACTATCGATCCTTCTTTTACATCTTCTATATTACTTTCAGCTACCTGTTCAGGAGAGAATACTAGATCTAACTTACCAACACTTGTATTTATGGTGGCTTTCATGATATGAATATCTAAATTATTTTCTACTACATCTATTTTTTCTAACTTTTCAATTTTACTCTTAAAGAATATCTGCATCTTATCTACTTCAGTAGTAGCTTCATCTTCTTCATCATACCTATTGATAGTTCCATCAGCGAAGATATCATCATATACTTCTTTAGTAGATTTAGTAGTTAATCTAAAGTCTTCATCATATTCAAATACCTTGATTATTTCTGGAAAAGCTATAACTTGTAGTTCTAGCTTTTCACCAGGTAGATAAGAGGGTAATAAATCACTATTTAATACATATAATGGTAGTTCTTCATCACTACCATTTGGTTTAACCATTAACCTTTTGGTTAAACCATTACTTATTTCATTGGTACAATTAATATCACCTACCACTTCTACATTCCAAGTATTATCTGAGATGTAATGAACATCTAGAGTGTTTAATGATTTTGTCTTTTCGTTACAACTAACTACAAATTGTACAGCTGATAAATTATAGTTGAAGTATGAGTCATTATAACCATCTACTTTAGTTCCTTTTTTTACAGTTAGTTCGACAAAACTCTTAACTATATCTTTGGGGTCAACCATTTTGTTAAGTGATACATTGCTAAATAATGCTGGCATTTTTCCCCCTTGTAATTATCTAAAAAATTTTAAGTAGTATGATATTCCATAAATACCTAAACCAGTTATTATCAATCCAGGTATTATTGCACTGTAAACACTTTGTACTATGGAGACAACACACATAACTATCCCTAGTATTGTTAAGAGAATCATACAAATTAATCCAAATACTTTTAACCCTTCGCCTTCTTTATCATTTCTTATCATTTTTTCCTCCGATACGTACATATCATATAATTAATTACGAGAATAAAGGTCACCTCTCAGGTGACATTTTTTAAAACTAAATGAAACAAACTACTCGTACATTCAATTATAGCACTACATTATTAATTTTAATGAGTCAAAAATAGGACATAACTAAATTTATTAATTTCTATGATAGACCTATTTTTGGTCTTTTTTCAAATAAGCCGATCTTTTATGAACCTCATACTCTTTAATCATCTTTGGGACTCTTACTTTACGTCCTTTTTTGTTGATTTTGTTGATGTAAACCACAACACTGTTCTCATATTGCTCATAGTTGATAGTCATGTTTTTGCCCTCCTATATTTTATGATTCGATTATAACAAATTAGAAAAATAAAAAGGTCGCCCAAGGGGCGACATTTTATGGAGATATAATCAAAATATCCAGGTAGCTCTTAGCCAATCATCAAAATCATTATAGGTGTCATACCATTTTTCAAACCAATGATATATTTCTTCAGCTAATAAATTGCATGATATTTGAGTATACCTACACTTGTTTCCGTGAAAACTAAAATCGTAAAATTTTTTAAAATCAGTTTTTTCTTTTGTTAAAACCATATACGTTCTAATTCTCATTTTTTTACACTCTGGATGATTATCTTTGAGGTGTCTTTTATACTTTGTTGCTTCACCACCAAAAACTTTTTCAACAGATGCATCCAACTGTTTAAATTCTAATACCATTATTTTCCTATAACTAACAATTAAAACGTCTGGATATATAAAACGATCACATTTTAAACTGGTAGGTATTCTATATTCAAAAACTACGTCTAAATCTAGGAACTCTTCTGGTAATTGTCTCACAGCAGCTCTGAGTTTAATTATTTCATCCACCCAAGCTCTTATTTGGCTCATACTTGGTTTCGATTGCATACAAGCAATATGATTGTCTATAATTTCTTGCACCAAGTCTTTTGCTTTATAGTTAATTAAATCTTCTAATTTACAAACAAGTCCAGCAATTCCAGTACTACTTAAAATCATAGTATACCTCCCTCAAAATATATAATACCTAAATATGAACATCTATTGAACCAGGATAATCGTCTTCTTCTTCATAATCATCATCCCAGTTTTCTTCATCATTTTCTTCAGTTTCAGTGACATTTTTAACTTCTTTGACTGGTTCTACCTTTTCTTCTGGTTCAAACTCTTCGTCCTCATCATAATCTACGCAGTCAGCATAATCATCATATAATCCGAAATATTGATCTCTTTCTTGTTTATAGGCTGCATTATATACATTTTCTTCTAGCTCATAGAAGTCGATCTTGTCGAAATCAATTTTCTTTAGCATTTTGAAAGTGACGCCTGTTTCTTCTTCTAGGTCTTCTAAATATATGTCGTTTTCCTCATATATTTTTCTGTTTTTGGTAGCTAAAATTTTTACTAAATCATTTACATTATCAAAATCATAGTCTAGTTCTTTTGCGATAGACAATATTATACCCATATCATCAGACACGTCGTATTCTATACTTGAATCTCCGCCTTCGCCTTTTCCAAAACTAACTGTAATTCCAAACTCCCAACTATTCATTTTATTATCCTATTTAATCTCTATATAAATATTCTTCTTCTAAATAATTTATTGCGTTAATATAATCTTCTTCACTATTAGATTTTATGATGTTGTCCATATGCATTTTTAATTCATGATTAATTGTATAATCATCTTTAAATGCTAAGAATTGCCCATATGGGTCAAGCATAAATCTAATAAATAATTCGTTTCTACCTTTTCTTGAATAACTATATATATCAGTTTCAATTATAGACGATGAAATAAATTTTAATATTCCATTTGCATCATTTGCATCATGAAAGTCCCTTGATGAATCAAACATATCTTTTGGACTTTTATAATAAGACATAAATGCATCTATTTTATCCTTTGGGATAACAGATTTTAGATCATTCTTCATTTTTTCTTTTACTTCACTAAATGTACCAAAATATATATGAAAACCATTACCTATTTTTCTAGTCATATAGTGAAGTAATAAAGTATACTTTGTATCCATTATTTGTTCTTATCCTTTTTAAATAGATTGTCCATTGCAAAATAAACGATTATTAATCCTATAATAGTTCCAACTATGGACCCAGCTGTTTTAGCTGACGAGAGGATATTAACAATCATATTAGTATCCTCTTCTTTTGAGTTCGTTAATAATGCTATTTGCTTTTATAACTTCATATCCATCAGCGCAGCCTAGTTTAATATACTTTTCATTATCAGATATTTTTACCTTTACAATTTCAAATGATTTCATTACAAGGTTTTCTACGTTTTTTGGAGAAACAGATATATCAAATCCCTTAATAGTATGTAGTATTACTTTATTAATATTTGGATCATAATCTATTAAATTGGTAGCTAGGGAATTGTTTCTGCCAACACTAGCTACTAATATAATTCCAATAATTAATAACGGCCACATATAGAAAAATGATATAACGATAAGTACTATTCCTAAAGTTTTAGACTTCTGTTTTCTATGAACTAAAACTTCTATTTCTCTCCTTTCGTCAATGTTAGCCACTTTATTAAATGTATAACCGCAATGTACACATTTACTTGATGCATCAGATACTTCTTTCCCACATTCTGGGCATGTAATTAAAGACATTTTTTATCCTCCTTATTATATTTGTCACTCATATAATAAGGCATTTTAAAAATAAAAAGGTCGCTTTAAAAACGACATTTTTAAAAAGGTATAAGTTGTTTAAATAAAACGGTTTGTAACATACCTAAATCATATATTCTTTTTTTAATAAAATATTCAACTACAACATCAAATACTATGCTTCTTGATAACGTGTATCCAGCAGCATTTAAGAAACAAAGTGTTTCTTCATAATCTAATTGAAGAGCAAAACAAAATCTTATTACAGTTGGTTTTGAAGGCATATAATTTGCATTAGATCTAATTTTAGAGAATAGTCTTCTATCAACATAAGCTCTTTTATATACTTCTCTATCTGTAAAATCTCTATCGTCAATAAACTTAAATAAGAGTTGTTGCCATGTTAGATTATTTTTATTATGCTTTTTTATTATTTTATCTATTTCATCAAAAGTAGGATCGTCATTCTTAAAATCATAGAATCGTTCTGGCTTTTTTGTTGCAACATATAATTTTGTTGATGGGTCAACTGAAGATGAACCAATCTTTGAAAACCTTATAGTAGGATTTTCAGTTTCTTGTTTAGGTTCTTTTTCATTCTCTTGATTTTCATCTTTTGTAGAAGTATCTAATTTTATAGATGGAGCACTTAAACCAGTCTTTGAAAACCTAATGGTAGAGTGTTCGGTTTTTTGTTTAGGTTCTTCCAAAGAAAATTTAATGTCAGATGGTCTTTTTTCCTTTGATTCTTTTGGTTGCTCTTTTACATAATGTTTTCTTATGTACCTATTTACTTCATCTTCAAGATAATAAGGTATTTGTTCTGGTTCTATTCTAACCCCTAAATAGGGCTCTGTGTATAAGTATCGCCATTTCCAATTCATATAAATATTATACATCTTAATAAAAAAATTTATGAGACATTTTTGTCCCATAAATTATTCATTATTTTTTTTATTATATTGAACCATCCATTCTACCCATTTTTTTACCGTCGATGATCTTCTTTTTATTGTAGAATCCGATAGTGTATTATTTTGAGTGTTATGGATTTTTATCTGTTGAGATATATATTCCAAATCAGCAGCATCAAAATTTTCATATACAGTCCTAAATAAATCATTTTTAAATAATTGATTAAAAATATCGTATTCTATTTTTTTTCTATCTTGATATATACTTTTTGCAAGCTCTGTAAATTTTTTATCATGAGTTATATATTTGAAGAATAACAGAGCTGACATATAGTATGCAACCTGTCTAGTCGTATCAACATTTAAAACTCTCTTGGCTTCTTCTGGGTTGCTGATTCCGTTTTCACCAGACATAATCATAGAAATTATTTTATTCATATCATTAGCTTGTGGCAATGGAATATTATTGTTTACACCGCAAAAAATAACCTCTTTACCAGTTCTTCTCTCAGAACCATTACTATTTATCGTTCTAAGGGTGTTAATGCGAGTTAATCCATAATAAATTTTGTATTTTGGGTCCTCTTCAAATAATTTTATTACCTTTTCAGTTGCATTATTACTTATTATAACAAAAGCACCTTTATTTATTGCTTTGTCGCACTCATTTTTTAGATTTTTAAAATCATCAAATGTGAAGCCCGACATTTGATATTTAGTAAAACCATCATCGTCCTCATAATCATATGGTGGGTCTATATAAATAACATCTCCATCTTTAGCTTTTCTGATACATTTTTCGTATGACCCACACATAATTGATATTTTATTTAGCGGAGAAGAAAGGTAATTATGAATTTCAGTTATATTTTCTTCATCACAAATCAGTGGATTTCTATATCTTCCTATTGGAGTATTGAACTGTCCACTATTGTTGACTCTATATAGCCCGTTATAGCATGTTTTATTTAAAAAAATCATTCTTGCAGCTCTTTCTGTTGCGTTATAAGCGTATGGCCACTCGCCTGTTTTTCTATCTAAAGACCTTATATCATAATAATATTCATCTGGATTATTAGTATATTTTTCTTTATGTTCTTGCAAAAGACTGACCAAATTTAAATATTGGTCAGATTTTATAACACGATATGCATTTATTAAATCTTCATTTAAGTCATTAATTATTGCCTTGTTTGGTTTGCGATTAAAAAATACGGCTCCACCACCTAAAAAAGGTTCTAGATATGTATAATTCTTATCTTCGCCAACAAAATCGTCAATAAACCCATTTATATCGTTTAAAATTTGTCTCTTACCGCCAGCCCATTTAACAAATGGTTTCATTTAACCCATCAACCCCAGTGTTTATGTATTCTTTCATCTTATTATATATCATTTCTTCAATATCTTTTTCTGATATTGAGTCTAATAATCTTACACTTCCAATGATAGATACATATTTTGCAATTTTTGGATATAGTGAATTTAACTCCTTAGAAGGATTTTCTTCTATAGCTCTTTTTTCTCCTTTTAATATACCTCTTACTAAGTGTTCTTCAGAAGAAAAAGAACGCCATGTTAAATTTCTGAACCTTTCTGGATTGTCAATAACCCACTTAGTTAATTCGTACTTGTCAATTGGATTATTTTCATCAATAGTTAACGCCACTCTAAAATAACAGCGAGATAAAACTCCAAACATTAAGCCCCTTCTATTGCCTCCTGAATGAAGCCAGTGATCTCTGAATGTTGACTCTTTTTTTATCTTCATCATATTTCTTACAACGGGATAAAATTTATCTAGATGCAGCCAAAGCCAAAATCTTTCATCGCATAGGATATATCTTGGTAGACAATTTAATGATTCATATATCGATACAGAATTTTTGAAATCAATATCTTTATCGTTTGAATCAGGATTATCAATTAAAATAAAATCGGATATTTTGAATTTTTTTTCTACATAAATAGATGTTGGTATCGTTTTATTGACCCACGAATTAGTTTCGTTGTTCTTAATTAACTCCGATATTTTAGTAATATTTTCTTTGAGATATGCTAAACAGTCTTCTGTTAATAATTTTATATTAATTTCACTCATTATCGCTTGTCTCCTTATCAATTTGTGTTGTTTCCCTAACGAGGTTGGTCAAGGATTCTCCAAGAGGCATACCTAAAAGTTTTTGTGCTAATAAAGCAGGAGATTCGTTTATAAAATCTTCTTTTGTTAACTCTATTCCAAAAAACCTTTTATATGTTGATAGTATACTTCTAAACCAAACATACTTGTTTGTTACATCATCTAGATCTACAGCTCCTTCTTGAATGAAATTTTTGCAAATAGATAGACCTTCGATTAAAGCAGGTACTAACAACATATTAAATATTACCTCTTTATAAACGGGGACAGTATCTATAATTTTGCAATTATTATAACTATCGTTTGACATAGAAATTGTTATCTTTCTTCCAATTTCACAGTTTATTTCATATCTACCATCATCAATCGAATCACTTGGAATAATGGAAAATATTGATTTTACTAAATTGCTTTCTGACTCATCATGTTGAAATGTTACATAAAAACCATCATTCGCACATAATATATCGTATTTCTCGATTTCAAAATTTATATTACGATAATCTTCATCAAATTCGTTTGATACAATATTAATATTTTCGTTTGCACATGCAAACATTGATATTTCAACTTTTTCTGAAAAGTCGCTTTTTAATAAGGTTATATCTTTTGGTGTTTTATCTATCTTGAACTTTTTTCTATAGACAGTTTCAGAGCACTCTATTATTAAGTATACAGTTATTTTATTATCATCACACAGCTCATTAACAATGCTGCTATTTGTTTCAAAATGAACACCTTTAAGAATATATTCATCATTATTTTCGTCTGTTGAATAATTTATAACAAATGATGAATTTGTGTAATTAGAAAATGATGGATTGTTGTTTAAAATAGGATATGGAAATATTTTGTTTTTTATTTGCATATTATTTTAACCTCACTTGCGAAGAAACCGCTTAGATTTGTTTTAACATCTAGTACTATTTTTTGATTCATTTTTATACTAAATGGACCATATTCTCTTTTGTCCTTGCTTTCTATTTTAAATCCATTGCAATTTAATTCTTCAATTAAAACTGGTAAATGGCCATTAGAATCATCCATTAACGAAATGTTGAGATAACAATTTTGATAATCTATTGGGGCAATAAATATCACCTTTACTCTTCCTTCTAATTTATCAGTTGAAATTACATTATATTTCACATTCGAAAGTTTCGTCTTTTTAAATATAATCTCATCACCTTCTTTTTCGCCACCGGTGTTATCTCCTGGATGAGGCACGCTATTTTCACTATCATTTTCGCCTTCAGGATACATAACATCACCATCTATTGCTTCTACATCAACGTCGCCAATATCCGGTTCTAATCCGTTGCCATTGTCGCTTTCATTGTTTGCATTTCTTTCGATATATTTATTCTCTTTTGGCTTCGTAACAGTTGCTTTTTCTGTGGCTTTTTGCTGCCCTGACGAATCAGAACTTGACTCTCCCCCGTTATCGATATCTGGTAAAAAATCCCCAGCTCCATTTGGGTCAAGAGGCTCATTATCACCCAATTTTAGACAATCAATTATATTGTCTTTTATTTGCTGTTTTATATCATTAAGTACGTATTGGACCTCTTTTCTTTCATCTAAATCTTTAATTCTTTTAAGTTCCCAATCAATATGCTGTGCGTTTTCAATATCTCTGAGTTTTTTTCCGAGAAGCCCATCAGGTATTATGCATAACGCAGACACTCTAAACGTTGAGCCAAGATTTTCATCTTTAATTTTCATATACGGAACTCTGACCATCGTGCATTTATGAGTTGCAAGTTCATCCTCACTTTTTTCTAGAGGAAGAACATATAAAGTGCAGTTACCATATCCAGTATCAATATCGTATGTGATAACTCTACCATCCTTGTTTGTTAGTATTCTATATTGAGAGATAATATTGCTCTTATTGTTTTTAATTATTAAAGAATCATCATAAACAATATTTTCTATTGTATCGTTTGAAATTTCTACTCCATTTATACATATTTCAAGTTTTCTATAAATAATTGCAGTCATAAAGGAATTTAAAATGCTATTAATTACTTCCTTTTCCCAGTCTTTTTCGTCAATAAAGCCTACAATATAAACATCCGTACCGTACTCTCTTTCTCTTTTCAAAAATGATGGGTCTAGATTTATATTTGTATTTAATGCTCCGACTAGATCGTCACTAGAATAATACCCGGTTCCTTGTGTATAGTCTCTATTGTCACAATTATTATCGTCAACATATCCAGAAACTAGTGCAGCTACTCCAATAGAACCAGAATAGTTACCAGGATTACCATTTATATCTTGATTTGTTCTTGTAGAATATATGATTGTATTCAAAGAAGATAATAATATAGCAGCATTTTTACCAACACCTTTAGAACCTCCTGCCATACTATTATTATTTTTTTCCGAAACACCACTTCCTTTAGCTAATGCTAAAAACTTATTATTATCTTGTTTAGTAGATTCAACTCCGATTAGTCCGGTTGTGTTAAAGTCACTGATTCGTAAACATTTTATTTTTTTAGAGCCCATCACATTTAACATGTTTTTGTATTCACTAACATATTCTGATTTGTAATGCCAAAATTCCCCACACCTTCTTATTGCATCCTTTAAACTATCATATCCAGGTATGTCCAACGCATTAATTTCAAATAAATTAAATTCAACTCTAACCGGTTCTTCATCATTAGCTTGGGCGTCAATTGAATTTTGTAATATTTCTCTTGCAAAAGCCTGATAAGGCGCTTTTTTAAAAGTTTCTGTGTCGCCACTGCTTATACCTTTCTTTTCGCCGTGGTTACTAGCCGGAAATCTCCATTTATTATAATCCATATCATCCCTCCCTAAAGTTCGAATCTCTTATTTTTTTTCTTTTTATCGTTAGATTTTAATAAAAACTCTTTTGCTTTTGTACTCTCTGAGTCGATTGTTTCAAAAATCTTTATTATATCCTCGTCACTGTACTCATAAAATGAAGAATTACTTAAATTAGTTAGTTGGGATAAAAGCTGAAGAATTTTCGAAACTCTATTTTCAGAAATTCTTTTGAAATTGTCTTTTTTATTTTCCATTATAAAGCTCCTATTTTTAAATTTATTATACATCCCGATAATTAATTATACAATAGTTTTATAATATTTTAATAATATTTTTAAATTATTTTGTCTTTTATATCTAATAGTAGGTATCCTTCATTTATTGTATATTTGCCTTTATATATGATTTTAAAACTTTGTTTTAAATATGTTCTCACAATACCAAGTAGTAAAAACTCATTCCACTCATAATCTAAATTTGGTAGCATCATATATCCTCTATAATCATCGCTGTTAAGTATTTTTTTGGTATTAATATAAAATGATAGTTCATCTTTTATTTGCTCTAGTTGCTCTTCATCGATGTTAAATATGTCTTTGCTAATATACTTTTCCTTGTTTATTTGAACATAATCGTCTCCAATTTCTTCTATTATTTCTTGATATAATCTAATTCTTTTAAGGTGCATTTTGTTTATATAATTATTTATATCTGAAATTGTAAACTCACTATTTTCATAAATGAATTTTACTATAACATCTAAATTTGTCATTTTTGCTTCTTTTTCCAAACAAATAAATGGTTGAGAGTAGTAAAAATCGTTAATGTAAATGCTACATAGTATAAATAATTTATTAGGATTACCATAAAGATCGTATCGATTTATTAATTCTTTATTGATTATTGATAATCTAGAATACAACTTTTTTGCAGTAATAATATTAGACTTAAGGGAAGAAAATAGATACTTTATTTCATCAATAATGATGTTTAAATCGATTTCTTTTATATTTATATCGAATAGCTCTTTATATTTCTTTCTATGCTTATAATAATCATCTAAATA
>JAIKVY010000134.1 GCA_024685275.1 Clostridia bacterium | reverse complement strand
TGAATATTCCATATTGTAGCTTAAATGGAGGAATTAATAATAATATTGGTTTAGGAATGATTTATTCAGATTTTACTCCTATGATTGATAAATCTCCTTTAATTCCTAGAATTAATTTTGCTAATGTATTATTAGAACCTTATGATTATTATGATAATTTAGCTAATGTAGTATTACAAATTTTTGATAATGGAAGTAGTTTAATTGAAATTTCTTCTATACCATTAATGGAATATATTCAATCTAAATATCCAAATTATGAATTTATTTTTTCAAAATGGGCAGATGTTATAACCCCATTTACTCCAGAATTAATAGAGCAAATTATTCAAACTAATCGATTTTTAAGGATAGGAATTCCAAATCAATATACTTATGATTTTGATTGGTTAAAACAGTTAAAACATAAAAATAAATGTGAAATTACTATAGATCCAATTTGTTATCAATGTTCTAAAAATAGTTCATGTTTTTTAGCAGAGCAAGAAAATGCTTTAGAATATAGCAATAAATCTTTATTATTGCGATGTGAAAAAAATCAACAATATAAATTTTTATCTATAGAAGATATTATACAACAATATCAACCATTAGGTTTTACTCATTTTGTCTTTGAAACAGATTATAGATTAACTCCAGAACAAAAGTTAATTTTTTATATAAAATATTTTTTTAAAGATGAAGCACAAGATAAAATAATACAAGAAATATTAATAGAAGGAGAAAAATAATTAATGATTAATTTTATTTTACCTGGTATGTATGAACATTATGATTTAAATATAAAATTTATTTCTATGTGGTTTGATTCTCCAGAATTATTTTATCCTGATATAAATATAGGAGCAACATATGGTAATTTTCAATTTTGTATTTTTGATGGAGGAAGAATTTTTAATAAATATCGCCATACTTGCAAAGAAGAAATGGATGAAATAGTACAATCATACAATTCTTTTGGTGTGCCTGTAAGATTAATTTTTACAAACCCAATTGTACCAGAAACTTCTTTTAAAAATCGTTTTGGTCAAGCTATTTTAAAAAGCTGTGATAATCCTTTAAATGAAATAGTTGTTAATAATGAAAAATTTGAAGAATATTTAAGAGAAAATTATCCTAATTTTTCTTTTATTTCATCTACAACTAAATGTTTAAATACACCAGATTTATTTTTAAAAGAATTGGAAAGTGATAAGTATAAAATGATTTGTTTAGATTACAATTTAAATCATAATCATAAATTATTACAAAATATTCCACAAGAAAAAAGAAATAAATGTGAATTTTTAATTAATGCAATTTGTCCTCCAGGGTGTCCAAATCGTAAAAAACATTATAAATTAAATGGATTACACGCATTATCTTATGGTAAAACATATCAAATGTCAAATTGTCCTATTAAATATAATACATTACATCCAGAAATGTTTAATCATACTAATAATTTAACACCAGAAGAAGTGTTTAATTATTATGAACAAGGATTTGAAAACTTTAAATTAGAAGGTAGAACCTTAAGCATTGTAGAAAATGCTTGTAATTATGTAAAATATATGGTAAAACCTGAATATCAATTTGTAGTATTATATGAATTATTAGAAAATCAAGAAATATCTATGAATAAACTTTTGTTTAATCATCCACAAACAATATATTGTACTCAATCTTAAAGAAAAAATTTGAAATTTTATAAAAAATTTTATATAATATATATATAAGGTAAAGAAAATTTACTTCATATATTGGTTGGCAGATTACCTCAGCCTAGGAGAAAAAACTCTGCTGCTTGAAAGAAAAATGCTGAAACTTTCCGTTTTAGGGGTTTTCGAAATCAAACCCCACGCGTGGCTCCATAGCTCAGTTGGCAGAGCGAGCGGCTGTTAACCGCTGTGTCCTAGGTTCGAGCCCTAGTGGAGCCGCCATTTTATCTTAATAATTAAAACGGGAGGGAGAAATATAATGGACGTTGTACTTGTAATAGCATTTGCGGGCGTGCTCGTAGCTAAATGGATTTTTTATTCAAAAAGATATAAATAAGGTAGTTAATAACTACCACTATATGCTCCTTTGGTGGAATTGGCAGACACGCTAGACTTAGGATCTAGTCCGAAAGGGTGAGAGTTCGAGTCTCTCAGGGAGTACCAATGGCGTCCCTGCCTTAGTGGGGTGTTTGTTCAGGCAACTACAGTATAAATAAGT
>JAIKVY010000099.1 GCA_024685275.1 Clostridia bacterium | reverse complement strand
GTCGATTCAAATTGAGGTGGTCCCCATTCTGAATCATCTATAACGACATCAAATGGTTTAGTTTGAATTGAAAATAAAAGCATAATTCCTGAGATTGTAAAACCACCTAAAGATATTATTACAGTCAAAATAATAGCGATAACATCTAAAGCTTTTCTACCCTTAGTTTTCTTGTTAAAATCAACATATGTTGTATTTTGATAAATTTCGTTCTCCATGTTTAAAATAACCCTTCATTTTTAAAAATAATTATTGAAATAATTATAAGTTGTTCATATCTTTTTAGTCAAATTTTACACTTTTAAGGGTAAGATGCTCTAATAAGTTTGTTTACGACTTTTATAAAATAGACACAAAAATAAAAATAAAGTATAATTAGTCCAATAATTTACTAAGTGAGGTAACAAGAAATGAGTAATTATGATTATGATGAAAATGGAAATTCTTTGGGTGATAACAGACAAAACAAAACATTTGCTTTAGGAGTTAGCCCACTTGTTAATAAAATCTCAAAGATTGCAGAAAAAGATGAGAGTTCTTGTTCATATGGTGGAATAGTTTTTAAAATTCTATTCTTTATGGCATTTATTGTAGGCGGATTTGTTGTTGATTTAATAATTCATAGATATGGCGGAGAAGTATTTGTCATAGATAGCGTTAAAAACATGACAACTACAAAATTGGAAATGTATATTGGCATTGCAGCATTAATATGTTTCTTTTTAGGAACGATACTTGCATCATTTATTAGACCTATAATTCCAGTAGCGGGAACTATTGCTTTCTTCTCTATAGGATACATAATTGGCATGTTAGGGAGCGTATTCCCTGATTATTGGGATATTATATTAATCGCTTTAGCTGTTACATTTGGTTTAGTTTTATCAATGGCAATTGTATTTATGACAGATATTGTTAAAGTAAATAAGAAATTTTATCTTGTATTATTTTCAGTACTAGGAGCATATTTATTAGCAGGAATTATAATTATGATTTTATATTTTGTTCCGGCAACTAGAGCATCTGTTTCATATATGTTAAATTCTAGATGGTGGATTTTACTTGTTGGTGCAATTGTAGTTTTACTTGGTTGTATGTTCTTATTATCAGATTTTCAAACAATTAAGATGAGTGTAGAAGATCATCTTCCTAAAAAATACGAATGGTTATGTGCTTTCTCATTAACATATACAATCGTATGGATTTATTTAAGAGTACTTGATATCTTAGCTAGATTAAAATCAAGCAAATAATAACTATTTTTCGAAACTAAATTATTACTTTAAAGCTGTTAGAATTTCGGTTTTAACAGCTTTTTATATACAATTATCTCCTATTAATCTAAAAAGGGTTGGTCTTTACGTGTTAGAAGTCGTGTGTTATACTTTTTAAAGTATAAAAAATCATTTTTTGGGGTTTTTACAATGGGAAAATTAAAAAAAGTTAGAAGTGTCGGTGGAAGTAAGGTTAGTAAACTTGACATGATTGCCTTAGGGTTAGGCGATTTTGGATATGGATTAGTATCTAGTACAGTTGCAACTTACATCACATCGTTTGGAACTATGGCTTTACCAGGGGTTAGTGAAAAAGGATTCACGGCTCTTCTTATGGGTATTGCTGTTGGAATTGCAGTAGTTTTCGATGCGGTTTCAGATCCAATTATGGGTTTCTTATCAGATAATTTTAAAAGTAAAATATTTGGCAAACGTCATTTATTCATGTTAATAGGTTTAATTGGAATGATGGCTACTGGATTGGCGGTTTGGTATGTTCCATATCAGACGATGTCAGCAGCTGGAATATTTATATGGTTTACATTATTCTTAATTCTTTTAAGAACATTTAATACGATGTATTATACTCCTGTTGGAGCCTTCTCTGTAGAAATTAGTACTGACTATAATGAACGAATGACAATTCAAGCAGTTCGTTCAATACTCTATATTATTGGATTATTATTATGTGTAGTAGTTATGGGATCATTCCAAAATAAATATGCAGGATATTACATTATAGATGGAAGCATACAAAATCCATATAACTTTGAAAACATTGTTTATCACATAAGAAATGCAGTATTTAAAGTAGATAATGGGGTTATAACCAGCATTACTGATCAAGCAGGATTAGAATCATTGAAGCAGGCAATGGAAGCTAGAGGATTAGTATATCAAGGATTTAACTATGAAGTAGGTCAAGCTATTCCAGAAGGATTTGCTATTGGATTTAGAAAAGGACAACAATTACCTGGTGGATATAGAGATTTTGCCGTAATCGCAACTGCAATAACTGCTGCAACGAGTGCATTCTTATTAATTGTTACAAGCAAGTATATTAAGATTTTACGTCTTAGAGAAGAAAAGGAAGCAGAAGAAAAGGGAATTGATCTTAATGCGCCAAAGCCTCAATATACTATGGAAATGTGTAGAAATGAGCTTATAGAAAAAGGTGTAAGTAATCCAACTCCAAAACAAACAAGAGCTTTACTTCGTGATAAACGTGCTGATGCTGGACAAATCACAATAGGTGCTATTTTCCGTAATTTCTTTATGTCATTCAAAGTAAAAGAAATGCGTATAATTGCTATAGGATACGTTGTTGCAATGATGAGTGCGACATTAATTATTTCTCTTGGATTTAATGTATTTACATTTACATTCGATTTACATAACGCTCAAATGTACTTTTTAATGGGTGCATTGCTGTTGTGTACGATTGGATTCCAGCCATTGTGGATGAAACTATCAAAAGTTAAAACAAAACAGTTTGCTATGTTTACTGGGTTGATTATTAGTTTTATTGGCTGTATAGTTTTATTCATTTGTTTCTTATGTAGAGTTCCAATCAATCATATTTTACATGAACCAGGAAAGAGTTGGTGGGCTGTTCTAATACTAGCACCTGCATTGATGCTAGCTGGAGCTGGTACGGGAGTTTTATATTCAATTCCATTAGCTTTAGTAGGGGATGTAGTTGTTATTCAAAAAGATATTACAGGAGTAGATAAAACAGGTACATATGCTGGTGTAATGACATTCTGTTATAAAGCAGGACAAGGAATAATTACTGCTGTATCAACAGCTCTCATGGGAGTTGTTGGATTCCAAACAGGAGCAACAGAACAAACTAGAGAAGCAGCTGATGGTATCGGTTGGATTCTTTGTATCGGTGTTTTAGTCTTTGTTGGTGCAGGATTAATAATCTTCTCACGTTTAAAACTTGATAAAGATAAAATTAATGAGATTTTAGCTAAGAAAACAGCAATAGCAGAATCAGTAGCTAACGGAGAAACAAGCACTCCAGTTGTAGAGAAAATTGAAAACGAAGAATCTACAGAAGAAGCATCAAATGAGGTTGTAGAAAACGAAGTAAATGAAACTACAGAATCAGAAGTTGCTAACGAAGAAATTAAGGAAGAGGACTAGAAAGAAGTTCCTCCAGAATCTTCATTTTGATTATCATTATTATTATCGCCAGGAGTTTCTTCTGGCGATGTATTTTGTTTGGTATCATCAATATATTCACTTGGCATTTCGCTTATTTCTTTTACAGCAAGTAATATTTGATTATAAGAATAATATTGTTTTACTGTATCAATATCTAATTTTTCTCCAGCTTCATTGCTACCATTATTTAAAGAAGAATCTGTATTTTTTATAGTATTAACAGATACTAATCCATCCGTATAAATATTATTTTCTAAGAAATTGGTTTCAGAACTTGGATTAATAATAGCTGAATCAACCATTCCTACAATTCCTCCAACTTTTGAATTATCATCACAATCAAAAGAAGATAAAGAATAAGATCTAGTTATTGATGAATAATATTCTCTACTGTTTCCACTAATTTCAGCGCTTGTATACGTGTTATATCCAACAACACCACCTACATATGAAACAGTAGTATTTGTTGTTTTTATTGCTGCTTCACCTATACAGAATGAAACTTTAGGATTAGCATATGATGTTGATGTGTTTTCAGTTATTGATGTTTGATTAATACCAACTACACCGCCAATATAATTTGTTCCGCCAGTCGCGGTTATTTC
The DNA here is from genome assembly GCA_024685275.1 of Clostridia bacterium. Classification (GTDB taxonomy): domain Bacteria; phylum Bacillota; class Clostridia; order Christensenellales; family DTU072; genus CAG-1782. The sequence continues at coordinate 16,540 of JAIKVY010000099.1, read as the reverse complement.
ACTAGTTGATTTGTCATATGCGACAAAAATATTTGTTGAAGAAGTGTATGTGAAATTATTACCTACAATACCGCCAATATTGCTTATTCCAGAGGTCGATTGAACATTTATTTTGTTGCTAGAAACAGAATAACCAATAATTAATAGATTTGAAGAGAAGAAATTGGATGATGTTCCAACGGCAATTCCTACAATACCACCGACATTTTGTTCTCCTGATATAGTTGTAGAATTAATAATTCCATTGTTTGTTCCATAATTTACAATTTCACTTGATGTAAACCCAATAATTCCACCGACATATGAAGTGCCTGTATTATTGATATTAGTTATGTTTCCAGTATTCGTCAGTGAAGATGCGGTTGAGTTTTGGCTATATCCACTTATTCCACCAATATAATTATTAGATTCTGTATTTGAAAGAGTGATATTTCCGTTATTGGTAACATTAGTTAAAGCGGTTGATTGTCCAGAAATACCCCCTGTTAAAGTAGTATTTGTGCTAGTAACACTAAGATTACCATAATTTGTTGAACCTTCGATAGTTGAATTTGATCTTCCAATAATACCACCAACTAAAGTGTCAGCATTAGCAGAAAGAACTGTTATATTTGATTTGTTATTGCAGTTATATGTGGTTGATGAATTATATCCACAAATACCACCTATGTATGAAATAGGGTTAGAGTTTGATAAATTAATGTTAATTAGAGTATTGTTATCACAATCACGTAAATAGTTTGTTGAATAGCCCGCAATACCACCAACTAAAATGTTAGGATTATCAAATGAAATAGTATTTTTAATTTCTATATCCATTGTTGTATTTTCAGCTGTATATGAGGAAATAATAACCGCAGAATTAGATCTTGAACATATTCCACCAATAAATGCTCCATTACTATCAGATGTAATTGTCATATTTCCAAAGTTAATACATGAATTAATTTGTGGAGTAGATGAGGAAGAAATAAAACTTGTATTTGATTGTGAAGCACTAACATTTAAAATACCTGCAGCAAAAACAAATTTATTATTATTAACTACCTCAATTTTTCCATTATTTACTGAATTTGTTATAGATGAAGGATAATTATATATCCAATTTCCTTCTTGGTGAGAATAATTTGTGGCTATATTAACTAATCCTGATATATAAATGTATGACATATCTTCATTTATAGATGTGTCTGTAATTGTTATATTACCAACGTTATCGCAATTGTCTATTTTATATGCGTTTGTTTGGCATATTCCCGCTATATTTGGATTCCAATCAGTAGAAGAATTTGTGTAATTAATATTTGCTCTATTAGCACATTGATTAATAATGCTATTATTTGTAAAGCATATTCCTGCAAAATCAACTAATGAAATATTTACACTACCAATAAAATTTGAGTTCTCAATTTTGGCTTTGTTAGTGTCCTCAGTATAGATAAATTTATTTTCACTTACAATCGCAGCAAAACTTGAATTGATATTTGATTTACCAGATAGAGATAGATTATCTGCTGTTATTGTGCAATTTGTTATAGTGCCATTGTTAGCAAGCGTAATTCCAGCAAATTTTAAATCTGAATTTTGTGTTTCTTCTGTTTGTTGATTAGCGTTAGTTTCTTCATTTTCATTTGCTTCCTCATGTTTATCAAAATTAATATTTGCATTATTGAGTGTGATATGGACATTATCAACAGTTCCATAGTTTTCTTCCAACAAAAGAGAAGTATCGCTATATATTGTAGCAGTTAAATTAATATATTCGATATCAAGATTTGAAATAGATAATCCAGATTTTAGTACACCTAAATTTAAGATTTGGTTTCCATTAACTTGAATTTTCTTATTGTTTCCATCTATGCTACATTCAATTGTAGAGCCTGATAGATTTAGAGTATTTGATTCAGTAACAACAATATCGTTAGCTAGTTTGTATGTAATATTTTTAGTTGGATCTATTTTTGATAGGTCGTTAATTTCAACTACTGATAAAGGTATGTCTGGTTCAATTACTATGTTGCCGCTTGTTTTATTCATAAAAGGATAGAAAATATTTACAATAAATGGAGTAGTTATTGCAATAGCGACTACTAAAACTGTAGCAATAGAACTGACTAGAATTTTGTTTATCTCCCTTTGTGTTAGAGGACGTTTTTCCATTTCTATATTATTGCCATCTGCAACTAATGATAAGCCATATTTTGTTCTATATATTTGTTCAAGGTTTTTATTAATTTTAGAATTTGTATAAGCTATCTTATACATTTTTTTAAAATAGTTTGTTTTTCCCAAACACAAAAGCATCTCAATTGGAGAAATAATAGAATCATAATCAAATAATCTAATTACTTTTCCAACGTTATTTCTAAACATATCAAATAATCTAGTTTCTTCAGGCAAAATACACGCGTATTTAAAATATTTAATTAAAACACTCTCGTATTTTTTAATAAGTTTTTTAGAATCATATAAATACATGATTGATAGTAGAGGGAATCTACCAAATGTTATTTCATCTGTTGTAAATCCATTAATCAAATTATCATACTTTTTGACATTATCTTCGATAATGGCATCTAATAATTGTGTATTCTGATTTGAATAATCCCACAAACTCATAGGAATATATTATACCTCTTTTTTTAAATAAACCTTTAATTTTTACTTTTTCTTTGTTTTTACTTTTCTACTTTCAGCCCATTTATCAAGTATTTCAAATATATATTCTTCATTTACACTTTCTTGTTGGATTGATTGTTTTAAGAATTTATTTGTTTCAGTTAATTGTGTGGATAAATCTACAATATACTTTGATTGAGTAGAAATGATTCCTAAAATTTCTCTATTATCCTCAGTTAATTTTGAAATCTTTTGTTCATTTTCTTTTAAACTTTTAGCGATATCTTTATTGATATAATCACTTACTTTTTCTACATTTTTACCATAGTTTTCTATTGATTTTTGTAATTCTTTAGTATCATAGTTGATCTTTTTTGATTCTACTAAATCATTTAATATTGAAATTTGGTTTTCATATTGTTTTTCGATTTCATTAATCTTAGAAAGTTTACTTTCAACCTCCGTAATCTTTTTAGAAATATTTTCAATATTTTTTGTGTAAGCAGCAGTACTATCAATAAATTTTTCAATGCCAGAATATAAAGTTTGGCTTTTCTTCATTTGTTCACTAACTGAATTATATATTTCATTTAGTGTCTTTTTTGTGTCTACATCGAAATTGTTTTGTAGATTTTCTATATCTGCTCTCATAGAAACAAAAGAAGTTGAAACAGAGTGTAGCGTTTCTTGTAACGGAATTAAAACGTTCCTATATTCAATAAAGCTATTAATTAAGTCATTGATTTCTTTAAGATTATCCATTTTTACCACCTTTATGTTTTAGTTCATTTGATATTTGTTTTATATTTTTAGTAAATGTTGATGCTTCATCTATAACAGCACTACAAATTAAATCTGTTACAACAGGATTGTTCTCAGCAAATAACGGGAAATATTTTACAATTTCAGCAGTTAAAAATCCGTTTTCACTACTAGCTGATTCTATTAAGTCACAAAGAATTGTATCATTTGAAATTCTAAACATCTTTTTAGCATCTTGTAACATACCAAGTTTCCAGTATTGAGCTCCAGCTTCTCTATATTTACCATCTTTAATGTATTGTTCATTTATGTTAATTCTATGTAATTCTGGAATTCTAATTGCATCATCGCTTAATCTATCAGCAGCAAATCTAGCATTTTGATATTGTCCGAGTTCAATGAATTTAGCAATACGATTGACTAATTCTTCATCATCTATTTCAATAGTTACTGCTATTTCTTTTAATCTATTTGCAGCTTCATTTGAAGAAAGCACTTCAAAATTCTTATTAATTAATTCATTAAATAATGGATTCTTTATATGTTCTGAAACAAATAAGTTTTGTCTTGCACGAGAAACACCAACATAGAATAGATTAAAATAATATCTATATACTGAATTTTCATCAGCTGTTTTTCTATTAATGTTTATTTTTTGTAAGTAATCCCATTTATCATTGTTATCAGAAAGAATATCTATTAAGACAACGGTATCTCTTTCTAATCCTTTAGCTTCAGAAACTGTTAGTATTTCATTCTTACCAAATGTTTTTCTTAATTCTTGTTTCTTCTTATCAGTAGAACAAATTAAAGTTATGTTGTTATATTCAACACCTTTAATTAGGTTTGTAAAATTGTTGCTTAGAGTATATATAACTTTAGTATCAAGAGTTGTTTTTATGCTTGTTCCTTCAATTACAAAGCTATGAGTTCCAAATCTTGTTCTATTTAATTTACTGAGTGAATCAACGATTCTTTCAATTCTTTCAGAATTACGATAGTTATTTTTAAGTTCACAAATAACAGTATCTTCATCTGTGTACATTAAACGTTTTAAATATGCAAAACTAAAGAAAGCAGGATTAATCATCTGCAATGCATCGCCAACACAAAACATTTTTATTGTTAGCATACTTAATAGTTTCAAATTAATTTCAGTAAAATCTTGAACTTCATCAATAACGGCGATTGAATATTCTTTTTTACTAGATAGTTTTTCAATGATCTTTCGTGATGCAATATTTGAATCAATATAGTTTTTGCTCTCTAAGAATTTAAGATAATCAATAGCAATTGCGTATATATTTTCACATTCAATCTTACTAAATGAATTGCTTCTTTGTTGAATATATTCTTCTTTGGTCATGATATCAAGATTCTTTTCGTTATATTTACCCAAAATCATACCGAATATTTCTTTGTATATAATTTCAAGAGATAAATGTTTAACTTTGTCTAGTGCTCCAGACATTCTAAATTTTGGATTGTTATTTATATATTCATCTTTAAAGATATTTTCATCAGCAAACTTAAAATCGTTATTTGTAAATTTCTTATACATATCACTGATTAAGAAATAATCAATTTTTTCATCAAGATATTTAATAACCTGTTTAACTTTTAAAAGAATATCATCATCGTCATCGGAATAGAAATAAATACCAAGTTTATTTTCTACCGCTTTCCTTTTATTCTTTGTTAAAAAGATAGCATTTCCTTCTTCAAATGATTTTTGGAATTCAAATAATCTATATCTAAATGAATCGATTTTTTCTTTTGTTTCAACCAATAAACCTCTACTGAATGTGGAATATAGAGTTTTCCCATAATAATTTCTACATGCAGAGAAAATAATCCTATCAACACAAACATTAGTTTTGCCACTACCAGCAACACCTTGCACTAAAATATTTTTATCTTCCGATTCAACAATTTCTTTTTGGGTTTTAGTTAAAAGAGGGAAGTTAACTCCATCATCAAAAGAAAGAGTATAAAGTTTAAGATAATCAGTAGCATTGATATTATTTTTTGAACAAGAAAATAGAATATCAAAATATTGATGCTCTTTTAAAAAGTTATTTAATTGAGGATCATTCTTTCTTGTTGCTGTATTTAAAGATTGAAAATCACAGAATATAATGTCAGAATCTTCCAATTGTGAATTAAGTTGTTTTCTATTAAGTGTAAATGTAATAGTATATTCCCCATTTTCAACACTAGCAGTATACATCATATTTTGTGGGAGATTAGTAAATTTTTCATAGTTAATTAAAATACTATCTGATATTTTTGAAATAAAATTATCTATGTTTAAATATAGTGAAGTAGAGTAAATAAATCTTGCAGTTTTATATACAATTGAATTACTTGATAAAACGATTAATTTAGAGTTACTTCTATATGTAAATTCTTCCATTATTTTTCCACTTTAAAACTAATTAAATATTCTAAAAATTCATTAACCGAAATAGGATAGTTATATATTTTTTCTATTCTAAAATCTTTGAATTTCTTATTTAAGTTATCAATAGTAATAGTTGATTTATTGTTTATGCCAAGTTCAAACATTTTAATCTCATCTATATACTTTTTCATATTAATATTGTAATATTCAGCCACTCTTTTTTCTAGCATTTTAATAGCTCTTTCTTTGTTCTTAAGTTGGCTTCTTTCATCTTGGCATGTAACAACGATATTGGTTGGAATATGTTTTATTCTAACAGCAGTTGAAACTTTGTTAATATTTTGTCCCCCAGCACCGCTAGAATGATATATGTTTATTTCTATATCTTTATCATTAATAACATGAGAATCAATCTGTTTATTTTCATATACAAAAATAGAAACATATTCTTTTTGTCCATTTGAATCGATATATGTATGCCTACCTGAAAAATTAACAAGGAGTCTATATGCTTCGCTATTAGTTACATACATTACATCATTTTTAATATTGATAGTTCCATTTAAGGTTTTTATTAAATCAATGATAAGATTTGATAAATCTTCTTTAATTGCGTTATTAGAAGAAATAATCTCTACAACAAAATTAAAGCTTGTTTCTTCCATTTTTGCTAAATAAAAGTTCAATAAAGTTATTTTTTGTTTTACATCCGTATAAAGAGAATCAAGTTCTTTTTCATCTTCTTTATTATTGTTTTTCTTCAATATTTCTATAAGGTCATATATTGATGATATATCATTAGTGTAGTCGTATATTTTTACTAATTTGCTTTGTTCATTAATTAGCTTTTTATATAATTTTGGATCTGCTTGAATTTCAGGATATTGCAAAAGTTCAGATATTTCATTATATCTTTTATTATACTTTTTTGTTTTCTCAAGTGTAAATTCGATAAAATTAAGCATATATAGATTATATCAAAAGAGACACTTACATACAATTTAAAAAGAGTTTAGAAATAATTTGTTTATTATAGTATTAACAAAAAGTAGTTAATTTTATTTTTTTTTATATTCATTTAGTTTTATAATTATCTAGAGGAAAGTATGTCAATTATTAATGAAGCTATACAATTTGTTACTGAAGCACATAAAGATCAAGTAAGAAAGGTTAATAAAAAACCATATTGTTTGCATCTTTTTGAAGCAGGTGTTATTGCTGCAAGATTAACAAATGATGAGGAAGTAATTGCTGCTACAATTCTACATGATGTATTAGAAGATACTGATATACGCGAAGAAGTATTAGTTAATCTATTCGGAGAAAGAGTAACTAATTTAGTTAAGAGCAACACTGATGAAAAAGGTAAATCGTGGATTGAAAGAAAACAAAAAAGGATTGATACTTTAAAGTCTGCAAGTAAAGAAGAAGAGATAGTTTGTTTAGCTGATAAGTTATCTAATATTCGTTCCCTATATCAAAATTGTATTAATGAAAAAGATAAGGTTTGGGAATACTTTAACGAAAAAGATAAAACATTACAAAGTTGGTATTTCAAAGGAATTGCTGATAATATTAAATACTTAAGAAACACTCATGAATATAAAGAATATTGCTATTATGTTGATATTATTTGGAATAATTCATCAGATGATATTAATTAAATAAAGGATAAATATGGAAAAAGTAATAATCCCGAAAAATGTAAAAATAGGTGAATACAATGATGATTATACAGGTGTAACCGTCATTTTAGCACCTAAGGGAGGTGCTGTTTGTGGGGTTGAAGTTAGAGGGAATGCTCCAGGAACAAGAGAAACAGATTTATTAAAAAACGAAAAGTCAGTAGATTCTGTTAATGCGATAGTCTTAGCTGGCGGTAGTGCATATGGCTTAGCCGCAAGTACTGGAGTTATGCAATATTTGCAAGAAAACGAAATTGGTTTTAAAGCAGCAAATAAAAAAATAGTTCCAATAGTTCCATCAGCAGTAATTTTTGATTTAAATGATAAAGAATATCATTATCCAACAAGCGAATATGGATATAAAGCTTGTCTAGATGCACAAAATAATAATCCTAAGTTTGGAAAGAATGGCGTAGGGAAAGGTGCGACATGTGGGAAAATTAGAGGATTAAAGTATTGCTCTAATAGTGGAGTTGGTGCATATACAATAAAGACAAACGGAATAATAGTTACAGCAATAGTTTGCGTAAATGCTCTTGGGGATATTTATGAAGATGGGAAAATAATTGCAGGAGCTAAGAATAAAGATGGTTCATTTTTTGATACTGAAAAATATTTATGTGGAGATGAAAACATATTAAGTATTTTAACTGGTTCAAATACGACAATAGGTTGTATAATTACAGATGCCAAGTTATCAAAACTTGAATGTAATAAATTAGCAAGTATTGCTCATAATGGATATGCAAGAAGTATTAGACCAGTTCATACTGATTATGATGGTGATACTATTTTTGCAATGTCAGTCGGCTCAAAAAAGCCAATAAACTTTTTAATGATAGAAACGGCAGCGGTTAAAGCTATGGAAATGGCTATAATTGAAGCGGTTAAACTAACAAAAGATATAAAAATAGAATTTGATGTAGAAGAATAACGATATCAATTCTTGTGTGGAGGGAAAATGAATATTGTATGTTTAGATTTAGAAGGTGTTTTAGTTCCAGAAATATGGATTGCTTTTGCGAAAGCATCAAATATTTTAGAGTTAACTAAAACAACAAGAGACGAACCTGATTATGATAAACTTATGAAATGGAGAATAGGTGTTTTAAAAGAACACGGATATGGATTAAAAGATATCCAAAAAGTAATTGAAACAATTGATCCACTTGATGGGGCAAAAGAATTTTTAGATAAAATTAGAGAAAAATCACAGGTTATAATAATATCTGATACATTTAGTCAATTTGCAATGCCACTTATGAAAAAGTTAGGATATCCAACCATCTTTTGTAATGAATTAGTCGTTGATAAAGATGGAATGATAGTTGATTACAAAATGAGAGTAGATAATTCTAAATTAACGACTGTTAAAGCTTTACACTCAATTGGTTTTGAAACAATAGCATCTGGTGATAGTTATAATGATTTAGGAATGATTCAAGCAAGTAAACATGGATTCTTATTTAGAACAACAGATAAAATTAAAACAGATTATCCACAAATAAAAGCATATGAATCATTTGATGAATTATACGAAGCTATAACTAAAGCTCTATAAAATCACGTTTTCAATTAAAAAAATCTAATATATTTGCTATTTTTAACAAATAATGGGCAAATATGCTAATTTACATATTTAAAAAATATGTATTGAGTGTTATTATTAAATAAAATAATACTTTGGAGGGCAAAAATGGAAGAAAAAAGAACATATATTTCATACAAGGATGTACCAAAACGTAATCAAATTGAATATACAGAAAAGACCCCACTTTTAGATAAAGATGGAAATGTATTAGTTAGAGGTGGTTGGGCTAGACATGATGTATTTGAATATGATAAAGAATTAGTTAAACCACATGGAAGAAGTAAAGAATGGGATTTTTATCAAATAAGCAACGGTAAATATATGATAAAGATTAGCTTTGCAAACATTGCACTTGCTGGATATTTATCAGTTAGTTTAACTGATTTGGAAAACAAGAAGATGATTTTCAATGCTATGGATTTATTTGTTGGAAAGAGAAAAGAAAATGCATTACCACAAGTAAGTGATGTTCCTCATGTTTTCGCACTAAAAGTAGGAAACGGAGAATTTAAATTTGATGTTCAAAAAGATAAGAGAATTCTTGAAGCAACAACCATTTATCAAAAGAAACCTGTTAAATATAGATTTGAAATGGATATGTACCCAGATCATGAAAATATAACGACAGTTCTTCCATTTAAAGATAAGCCAACTAAATTCTTTATGACAACCAAACAAAACTGTATGCCAACAGCTGGTGAAATATCATGGGGAGATGAAAAATGGGAATTCTCTAAAGAAGATACATTTACAGTATTAGATTGGGGAAGAATCAATTCACCATATAAATTAGTTTGGTATTGGGGAAATATGTCAACATATGTAAAAGATGAAGATGGGAAAAACCATACATTTGGTTTTGAAATCACATGGGGAATTGGTGATGAAAGCAATGCAACAGAAACAGCTTTATTCTATGATGGTAAATTACATAAATTTGGTTCAGTTGATGTTGAAGTATTCCCTAAGAACAGATATTTAGAACCATGGCATATTGTTTCAGAAGATGGTAGATTTGATTTTACTATGACTCCAAAATATGACCATCACGAAGATATGAATATTTGTAGTGTATTACGTATGAACGCTCACCAAGTTCATGGGACATGGACAGGAAAAGCAGTGCTTGATGATGGAAAAGTAATAGAAATCAAAGACGCATATGCATTCTGCGAATACGTTGAAAATAAATGGTAAAATAAATGAATAATATTGACCTAAACTCAATTGTATTATTTGAGTCTATAAAGACAGATAAAGAAATACAATCGTTAGTTGAATATATTAATAATGAACAAAAAGGTGATGATAATCTCATCACCCATTTGTTTAATACAATTATTACATTTGCTCAAAATAATAATCTTTCAGGAAATATATATAGGCAATATATTATCTACAAAATATGTAATGATGAAAATGCTTTTTCACTATCACTAGAAAGAAATAATCCAACAGTTTCAGATTCAATATTTAAAGTGGCAGCGGATGATTTAGAAATAATATTAAAGCTTATAAACCTTGATATTTCAACTATAAAATTAGGGAAAATATTATCTAATTATCACAATAATAATAGTAATAATTCTATACTCCAACAAAAACTAAATACAATTGATTATTCATCTATTAAACCTATATTGATTACATTGGCAGAATTTTATTATCATAACGGCGTTTCAAAATATGCATTTAACAATGCTTTTAGAGTTAATGATTTAGGCACAATTGAACCAGTTGATTATTTAAAAACTAAGATGGATGATTTAATTGGATACGAAGATCAGAAGCATCAGTTGATAGAAAACACAGAATGTTTTATTGATAATAAACCTGCAAATAATGTTCTGTTATATGGCGAAGCAGGAACAGGAAAATCAACTTGCATTAAATCATTAGCAAACAAATATTTTGATAAGGGCGTTAGATTAATAGAAGTATATAAATATCAATTTAGGTTACTTCCAAAACTAATTTCGGAACTCAAAAAGCGCAATTATAAGTTTATTCTATATATGGATGATTTATCGTTTGAAGATTTTGAAACAGAATATAAATATCTAAAAGCGGTAATTGAAGGCGGAGTAGAAGAAAAACCTAAAAATATTTTAATATACGCTACAAGCAACAGAAGACACTTAATAAAAGAGACTTGGAAAGATAGAGAATTAGATAGCCAAGAAATAAATAGAACAGATACCATGCAAGAAAAGATTTCACTATCTGCTAGATTTGGAATAACTATAAACTTCATTAAACCGACAAAAGAAGAATTCAATAAAATTGTAATTGGTTTAGCAGAGAAAGAAGGTTTAAAGATTCCACAAAATGAATTATTAAAACTAGCAAATCAATGGGAACTTGGACACGGCGGAGTTAGTGGCAGAGTTGCTAGACAACTAATTGATTATCTTCAAGGTAAAAATTAATTTCACAATTTGTATTTTATATTTCTCGCATTTCCATAGCGTTTTATCTTGTCAGATTGTACCATATCGGTTAGTAATCTATTTGCAGTAGGGGTGGAAATCTTTAATAATTTTTCAGCATCTGTTCTTCCAATTTCTCCTTTTTGGCTAATTAAATCTATAATCAAGCTTTCTCTATCATCTTTTTTGATATTAATATCGCTTTGTTTTGCTGTTGTTTTCGGTAAAGTAACTTTAAATGCATTAGAAGAACATTCAAAGATTGGTTGTTTTTTATAGTTATCATATGATTTTTTAATTTTAGAAATACCAGTACCATATGCTTCTATAAGATGCAAGCGATAGAATATTTCAGCAAGTCTTTTATTTCGAAGATATGAAACTCCTAGCATAATATCATCCATATCAACTCCACGCATTAGTCCACCTAGAGATAGGATTTCAATGCGATTATCAAACACGCTAACTAATGTATATCCACCAAGTCCATAGTCTCTATGAATAATTGCGTTAAGGATAGCTTCTCTAATCGCTTCTACTGGGTAATCTCTTACATCTGTACGTCTAATATTATCTATTTTTGGGCTGCTTAGTTTATTATAGTTATCAAGCATTTTTGTTAAATCATCTAATTGACGAAATAGAGAGCCAGAAAATTCGTGTCTATCTTTAAATATTTCCTTTTCAATACCTTCAAAAACAGCGAATTTAATTTTATGTTCACATTGATCTGATAAAAGCAATCCTAAATTTGTATAACAATTATCTCTACCAATAATACCAAGTGATCGTTTTTGAGCATCAGCAAATGGAATACCTGCGTTTATAAACTCTTGTTCAGCTTGAACAAAAGTAAGGTTTTGGTTTAATGATCGAGTATCTTCGAAAGAATCACCTGTTGTTTCTTTTATCATAGATAAAATTGCCGTTTCTGTTGCTGGAATTGATGCAGTACCATGACGAACATAAACACCTTCAGGTCTAATTCCTTTTGAAGCGATGTAATAAGGGGACATACTTCCCTTGTTAACAGTGATTTGTAATATATCTTTATTTTCAATAACTATGCGTTCATATTTTACAAACATAGTTACATCCGGTTTTATTGTATTTGATATATGATTAATACATTGGAGTTCAACATTTTCAATATCGTCAAGGCCGACAATCTTCTCATCATCATCTATTCCGATAAATATTTTTCCACCATTTGTGTTTGCAAATGCAATAATTTCTTTATTTAAATCATTAACAAATTGTCTTTTTAATTCTATATTTTCTGATTCTTTCATATTAATCTCCTCATATCTTATCTAATCAAAAATATTATGATTAGATTATTAATGATTAGATTAGATTTGTCAAGATGTTTCAAATAATTTAAGCCTATTTTATGAAATATCTACCGTTTTACTACTCATTTGTTTATTTCTTATTATTGATTTTTAGTACTTAATATAGTAAAATTAAAAAAGTGATTTTTTTTCATATTAGGGAGGAAAGATATGGCAAAAACACGCTGGTATAAAGACGCAGTTGTTTATCAAATTTATCCAAGAAGTTTCTGTGATAGTAATGGAGATGGGATTGGAGATATTAGAGGTATTATTTCAAAATTAGACTACTTAAAGGAATTAGGAATTACATGTGTATGGCTTAGCCCATGTTATAAATCACCAAATGATGATAATGGATATGATATTAGCAATTATAGAGACATTATGGATGAATTTGGTACTCTTGAAGATTGGCAAGAAATGATTGATGGAATGCATGCTAGAGGAATTAAACTAGTTATGGACTTAGTTGTTAATCATACTAGTGATGAACATGAATGGTTCAAACAATCTAGATCTTCAAAAGATAATCCATATAGAGATTACTACATTTGGAGAAAAGGAAGAGGTAAGGATGGTAAAAAGCCACCAAATAACTGGACTAGTAGATTTACAGGTTCAGCTTGGACATATGATGAAACAACAGATGAATGGTATTTACACTTGTTTAGCAAAAAGCAGCCAGATTTAAATTGGGATAATCCAAAAGTTAGACAAGAAGTTGCTGATATTTGTAACTATTGGTTTGAAAAAGGTGTAGATGGCTTTAGATGTGACGTTATTACATACATTTCAAAAGAAGAAGGGTTACCAAATGGAAAGTGGAATCCTGCATTAAAAGGTGATGAACATTTTACAATTGGTCCAAATTATCACAAATACATTCACGAATTAAATCAAAGATCATGGTCAAAATATGACACTATGACAGTAGGTGAAGGTCAAGGAATTACAATTGATAACGCTGAAGAAATTGTAGCTGAAGAAAGAGAAGAATTAGATTGTGTATTTACTTTTGAACATCAAACACAAGTTGATTCATTCATTGTTACAGTTCCAAAGAAATTCAATCTTGTAAAATGGAAAGAAATCTTTTCTAATTGGCAAAAAATACCAAGCAATTGTCAAAATTCTTTATATATTGAGAATCATGATTATTCTCGTTCACTTCCTAGATACGGGAAATTAGAATATAGAGAAACAGTTGGTAAAATGCTTGCTATTAGTGTTTATCTATTAAAAGGAACACCATATATTTATCAAGGCCAAGAAATTGGAATGACAAATATTGATAATTTCCAACCTGAAGATTACAAAGATCAAGTTTCAGTAAAGATATATGAGATATGTAAGAAGTTTGGTTTAGGGAAGATTGCTATTTGGGCATTACAGAGAAAAGCAAGAGATCATGCTAGAGCACCAATGCAATGGAGTGATGCTAAAAATGCAGGATTTACAACAGGGGATGAAACTTGGATGATGGTTAATCCAAATTATGTTGATATCAATGTAGAGGAATCTGAAGAAAGACCAGACAGTTTATTACATTTCTATCAAAAATTAATTAAATTTAGATTAGGAAATGAAGTGATTATCAAAGGCTCATACAAACAATATGATGCTAAAAATAAGAAAGTTTGGGTATATGAAAGAGCTCTTGATAACAAAAAATATGTTGTAGTTGCAAACTATACTGATAAGCAATTCTCATATACGATGCCTGATGAATTAACAAAATATGAAAAATGTGTAGTTTTACTTCATAACTATGAAGATGGTAATAACAAGATTGTTAAAAAAATGGTTCTTAGACCATATGAAGCTATTGCATACGAAATAGAATAAAATCAAGCACAATTATCGAATTAACAATAAATGGAAGTAGTAAATAAAAAGCTACTTCCATATTTTTTGTTAAATAGATATTTTTAAGTAAGGATTATATTCCAAAGAATAGCCAAACTAATCCATATCCACAAAGAACGGCAGTTAATGTGAATGGAATACTATATTTCATAAAGGTAAATGGTTTAACGATATGACCTTCCTTTTGTAATATACCTAATGAAGTAATGTTTGCACTTGCTCCAATTGGTGTTATATTTCCACCTAATGTCGCTCCAGAAAGCATCCCAAAGTAAAATACAATTGGATTAGCAAATTCCATTGTTACTGCGATATTTGAAATAACAGGAAGCATAGTTGCAACATATGGGATATTGTCTATAAAGGCTGAAATCAATACTGAGCCAAATACCAAAATTGTATAAAGTGCAAAAGGATTTCCACCTGACATCTTTACAAAAACATTACCGATATCATCAATTAAACCAACTGTATTTACACAACCGATGATTATGAACAACCCAAATAACAAAAGAATTGTTGTATAATCGAAGTTTTTAACTGCGTCTTTTGTATCATTGCCTGATTTAGTTTTTATTAGATTTATTATAAAGCAAACAATCATAGAAGCCATTACAATAATGCCTTGAATTAAACTTTCTAAAACTTCATTTTGAATTGGAATAAAGCTAAATGCAATTAATAGAGCAAGCATAACTAGCAAGATTATTGTAGGATAGTAATAGTTAACTTTTGTTCTTTCTATTTCTGGTAATTTTAGTCCTTTATATTTTGGAAGTATTAATCCTAAAACTACAGTTGCAATTATTGCTGATATTTCAACAACAAAAAATAATCCAGTTCTTCCTTGGTAAAAAAAGAAATCAGAGAAGGATAAATTTAGATGGTTTGCAAGCATAATACAAGTTGTATCACCAACTAAAGTTGCAGCTCCTTGCAAGTTAGCAGAAATTGAAATAGCAATAATTGGTGCTATAGGATTAATATTTGTTTTTTTGCAAATATTTAAAGCGATTGGAACAACCATTAAAACCGTTGCCACATTATCAGTAATAGCGGAAATTAAGCCTGCAAAAATTGCAAGTAATAAAATAGCCATTTTAGGTGATTTACTATGTAAAACTAACGAATCAGCTAAATAAGCTGGCATCCCACTTTTTGTAAATATTTCAATTAGTCCCATCATGCCAATAATAACCATCAAAGCATTCCATTGAATAGAATCAACAATTGTTAAAAAGGCATCTAGTCTAGTTGTAGTTTGGATTAATGAAACAATAATAATTGTCATTATTGCAGCCATACCTATTGAAATAAAGCCCTTTATTTTTGGTAAAGCAAGCAAAAGAACGTATGTGATAATAAATAAAACACCTATAGCAATTTTCATATATCAATCCTAAAAAGATAATACAATAAGAATTGGTTATTTGCAAATAAATGTAATCACAACCAAGCAAGTAATTTATAAACAATAACAACAGAATAATCAATAGCGAGGATGAAAGTGAATAAGAACAAAATATTTAAAAATGATATAAAAGTTAAGATTTAATATCTTAGGTTAAAACACAAGAATGTGTTCGAGCCCATTTTTTGTTTAAAACGGTTTCAAAGATATATTCAAATTTGAGATTAGTTAGGTTTTATGCTACACTATTTTAGAGATTGAGAATGTTATTTGAATTTTCAATCTTTTTTCAATATTTATCCATGATAATTGAAAATATACAAACAAATAAGGTGAGTAATAATGAAAATATTGATAGCAGAAGATGAGAAAAGAATGAATAGAGCACTGTGCGAAATTCTACGACAAGAGGGATATGATGTTGACTCTGTCGAAA
>JAIKVY010000037.1 GCA_024685275.1 Clostridia bacterium | reverse complement strand
ATAATTCTGGTATTATCATGATGATAGCTGGATCAGATGCTGCAACTGTTAAAGAGTTCTTAGATTGCGGCGTAGCTGTATATGCTAAGGGCGGAACAGGATTAGAAGGATATGTAGGTATTGCTCAAGATTTAACAAAGACTGGAAAAGCTGCTTACTTAGAATTAGGCGCAAAGATTGGTTTTGTTGCTCCAACAGCAGCAAACGATATTGATCCAACAGAATTTGTTGAAGTTACTGATAAAATGAATGATGACATTTTTGAAGCATTAAAGGCAATTCCTGTAGATGCAATCAACTATGTTGAAGCAGAAGGCTAATTATTAGTCTTGTAAAAAACTAGATTTTTTAAGAGAGCTTCGGCTCTCTTTTTTTTATGGCTTTAGGATAAGTCTAAAATTGACATTATTACAATAAAAACATATAATTTAAGCATGGTTGTTAGTAGAAAATTTGTTCCAAAATTATTTGTTATTTTCGTATTGATAATATGTTCAATATTATTAATTTCGTGTGGGAATACAAACAGTGAAAGTGGTGAAAAAGAACAAGAAATAGAAACCTGTGAACATGAATGGTATGAAGCTTCAAGAACAACTAGCACATGCGTAACGCATGGAATAATTACATATAAATGCACAAAATGTGGAGAAGAAAAACAAGAAACAATTGCTGAACTTGGTGATCATGCATATGTAGGGAATTTTTGTAATGTGTGCGGAGAAAGAAAACCAGGAGATTTTGAATTTACTTCTGGAAATGTAAAAGGATATTTATATAAATCCACAAAAGAAGGAAGATATAGTTTAGATATTGATGGAAAAGGAGAAATGGATAATTATTCTAGTTTTAGTGATACTCCCTTGAAAAAATTAATGGACGATAACAAATTTACTATTGATAGAATCAAAATATATGATGGGGTTACTGGTATTGGGCATAATGCATTTAATGGGCTAAGTGATTTAGTACTAGTTGAATTTCCTGGTTCTTTAACAAAAATTGGTAGGTATGCTTTCCAAGGTTGTTCGATGCTTGAATCATTAGAAATACCAAGCAAAGTTACATCGATTGGAGATTATGCATTTGCTGGGTGTATTGGAGTTAAGAGTATTAATATAAGTAGTTCAAAGTGTGATATCGGTAAATTTGCTTTTTATGATTGTAAATATGTTAATTCTTTATCATTCCCAATGAATGATAATATAAGCGGGAACAAGGATGAATATAGTAGTTATTTTGGATATATGTTTGGATATGAAGAAGGTGGTGATCCTTTAGGTCAAAAAATGTTTGATAAAGATGTTTACTTCTATATCCCAGCAAATATTAGAGAAGTAGAAATAACCGGTTCTGCTAGTGTCCCTTCATACTATTTTTATTCTTGTGATTATATTACCTCAATTTTAATATCTGGAACGCCTAATGAAATTGGTGAATATGCATTTGCTAATATGCCAGAATTAGAATCTATCATATTTAAGGAATTTGATGTGGCAATTAGGCAGGGAGTAGTGGAAGAGAATGTTGTTATATCAGACGAATACGAATATGATGGTGATAAAGTTGATCCATTTGATATGCCAACGACAATAGGGGATTTTGCATTTAAAGATTCTAGTAAATTAACATCATTCATAGCAGCATATAATATTAATTATTTAGGTGTTGGAGCATTTAAAAATTGTAGTTCGCTAGAATCATTTGTATTTATTGGCGGAAGAGGTGTTGAAGAAATAAATCCTAATACATTTGAAAACTGCACATCATTAGTAGAATTTTATACTGGAAAAAATTGTAAATACATTAGAGATAAAGCATTTAAAGAATGTACAAAATTAAAAACATTTAGATTTGGAGTTAATGTTGAAGCATGTAATGATGACTCTTTCCCAAATAAAAATATAATTTCCGACAAGATAATAATTGATTCAGAAACAATTGGTACATTAAATAAAAAAACATATGATATTTTTGGTGGAGCAAAATATATTTATGTGTTAAAATCTATTGATAATAAAAATGCATATTATTTAGAATACTATACAAAAGATAAGGATTTAAGTAATAGCAATAATAAATATAATATTTATTGTAAAAACGGCTAGTTTAAATTGGAGGTAAAATGCGTAAGGAAAATCCAACACCGAATTTTATAGAAAACGAACATTCGGTTTTAAAATTTTGGGATGATAATAAATGTTTTGAAAAATTAGTTGAACAAAATAAAAATGGGGAAAGATTTAGATTCTTAGATGGCCCTATTACAGCTAATAACCCAATGGGTATTCACCATGCTTGGGGAAGAACATTAAAAGATGCAAGTATTAGATATCAAGCTATGCTTGGTAAAAGTTGCCAATATCAAAATGGATTTGATGCTCAAGGACTTTGGGTTGAAGTTGAAACTGAAAAAGAAATCGGAACAAAAGATAAACGTGGAATAATTGAATATGGAATGGATAACTTTACTGAAAAATGTATGGAAAGAGTAAGTAAGTTTTCTAAAGTTATCACCAATCAAAGTATTAGATTAGGACAATGGATGGATTGGAGTGATAGTTATTTCACAAATACTGATTTAAACATAACAAGTATTTGGCATTTCCTTAAAAAATGCCACGAAAGAGGAATATTAGTTAAAAGCCATAGACCTATGCCATGGTGCCCTAGATGTGGAACAAGTTTAAGTGAACATGAAATGAGCGGAAGCTATAAAAATGTTCAACATACATCAGTATATGGAAAACTTGAAATTGTTGGAACAAATGATAAAATCCTTTTCTGGACAACAACACCTTGGACTTTAACAAGTAACGTTGCTTTAGCAGTTAATCCAGAAATTAATTATCTTAGAGTAAAAGTAAAGAGCGATGAAAAAACAATCATTGTTGGAAAAGGTGCGTTAGGAAAATTAAAGGGTGATATAGTTACAGTTTTAGATGAATTTAAAGGATCTGAACTTGTTGGTAAGAAATATATTACAGTATTTAATGAATTCCCTAGTCAAAATTTTGAACATAGAATTGTTGCTTGGGAAGATGTAGATGCTCAAGAAGGAACAGGTGTTGTTCATATCGCCCCAGGATGTGGTGCTGAGGACTTTGAATTAGGTAAGAGAGAAAATTTGCCACAAATATGTCCAATTGATGATTCAGGAATTATTTTACCAGGATTTGGTAAATTGTCTGGATTAGATACAGCAACAGCTAGAGATGTTATATTCTCTATGATGGAAGAATCAAATAAGTTATATAAAACAGAAGTAATTGAACATAGCTATCCACATTGTTGGAGATGTAAGCATGAAGTATTATTTAAACTTGTTGATGAATGGAATATTGCAACAGAAACACTAAAACCAGAATTAATCGCTGCATCAAATACTGTTAAGTGGGATCCAGATTATGCTGGAAAGAGAATGGTAGATTGGTTAACAAATATGGGTGATTGGAATATTTCAAGAAAGAGATTCTATGGTTTACCATTACCTTTCTATCCATGTAAAGAATGTGGACATTTAACTGTAGTTGGAAGTAAAGAAGAATTACTTGAATTAAGCGAAAATCATTCACTTGATGGCGTTCCACATTTACATAGACCATATATTGATAAGATTAAAATTAAATGTCCAAAGTGTGGAAAGTTAGTTGAAAGAATTCCAGAAGTTGGAGATTGTTGGCTTGATGCTGGTATTACACCATTTAGTACAAAGAAATATTTTTCTGATCCTGAATACTTTAAGGCAAACTTCCCAAGTGAATTAGTAATTGAAATGAAAGAACAAATTAGACTTTGGTTCTATTCACAATTATTCATGAGTGTTGTTTTAACAGGAAAAGCACCATATGAACACGTAGTTACTTATTCATCAGTAATTCAAGAAGATGGTACTAAATTTAGTAAAACAGGAAAAATGATTAAATTTGATGATGCTGCTGAACAAATGGGAGCAGATTCTATTAGATATTTATATTGCTCAGCTCCACTAGTTGGAGATGTAAGATTTGGAACAAATTTAACAGATGAAGCTAGAAGAAAAATAATTTCATTATGGAATGTATATATCTTCTTCAATACATATGCAAGCATTGATAACCCAGATTTAAAATCATTTAAACCTGAATATGACAAGTTATCACACAGTGATAAATGGTTAATTGAAAGAACAAATGCATTTATTGATGTAAGCAAAAAGAGTATGGATGCATATAAAATCCATGTTGTTGTAAAAGAATTTGAAAACTTTATGGATGAAGTAAGTAATTGGTATATAAGAATCAATAGAAAGAGATTCTGGAAATCAAGCAATAAAGAAGATCAAATGAATGCTTATTGGTGTTTATATGAAGCAATTAAAGCTACAATCAAGATTATGGCTCCAATTATTCCATTTATAACTGAATATATTTATCAAAACACAGTTAGAGAAATAGAAAAGGATAGCCCAATTAGTATTCATTTAAGCAGATATCCAGAAAAGATTGCAATGAAATCTAATCCACAAATCATTGTTGAAACTGATGCTGCTAGAAATGTAATTACTATCGCTCAAAGAATGAGAAATGAAGCTCAAATTAAAGTTAAACAACCATTGCTTGCTTTATATGTAGCAACAAATCCAGATTATGAAAAAGCAATTAAACCTTTAGAAGATACTATTAAAGATGAATTAAATATTAAAGATTTAGTATTTGCTAGTGGAAGTGAATTTAATGAACATTATTACACTGTAAACTTTAGAAATGCTGGTAGAGTATTAAAAGGTGAAGCTCAAAAATTAAAGAATGTAGTTGAGAACTATTCAGCTGAACAAATGAAGGAATTTGATAAACTATATGAGACAGACAAAATCGTAGTTGAAGGATTTGATAATTTAACTAAAGATATGTTTGATGTTCACGATAGACCAAAGGCAGGATTCATTGTTTCAGGAGATAATGTTGTTACATTAGCACTTGATACAACAATTAATGAAAGTCTAGAAAAGGAAGGCTTTATACGTGAAATGATTAGAAAGATCCAAGTATTAAGAAAAGATTCTGGATTTGCAGTAGAACAAAGAATTAAGGTTTGTATTATAACAGATGATGAAATGGCAAAAACAGCAATAGCAGAATATAAAACAAAAATTATGGATGATATATTAGCTGTTGAAATTTTAGATTCATTAGATACACCATTTGTTTTAGAAGATGAAGTAAATGATCATAAGTTTATAGTAAAATTGAAGACAATATAATTAATATATTAGTGAGGTAAAAAATGTTAACAGAAACAATTAGAAAGAATTTTATGAATGCTAGAAAAGTAGGAGATACTGATACAAAGAATGCATTAGAAGCTATAGTTGCTGATATTTTGAAAAGAGAAAAATCTCAAGTAGGACATGTTGTAACTGATGCAGAAGTAATTGATGGTATTACAAAAGAAATAAAAGTTCAAAACGAAATTATTGGTTTTGCTACTGGTAGAGATGAAGCAAAAGTAAATGAAGCTAAAAAGAAAATAGAAATATTATCTGCATACTTACCAAAACAATTAACAGAAGAAGAAGTAGTTGAATTAATAAAGAAGGCAGATGTATATACGGATAATTCTCCAAAGACAAAGGGAATGATTATAAAAACTGTTATGCCTGAAATTGCTGGTAAATTTGATAAAGCAAAAGTTAATGGATTAGTAGAAAAATATTTAAACGAAAAATATAGTGCATGAAAGAATATGAGGCAGTTGTTATAGGCGGAGGGCACGCTGGAATAGAAAGTGCTTTTGCCTTAGCAAGAAAAGGTCACAAAACAATATTAATAAGCCTAACGTTGAATGCGTTGGGCTTTATGCCGTGCAATCCAAATGTTGGTGGTACAGGAAAGGGACATATAGTTAAAGAAGTTGATGCATTAGGTGGTCAAATGGGAATAGTTGCAGATATGGCAACAATTCAAACAAGAATGCTTAACATGGGGAATGGGCCTGCTGTTAGATCATTAAGAAACCAAGTAGATAAGAATAGATATCATAGCATAATGAAGCATAGAATAGAGCTTCAAGAAAACCTAGATTTACTAGAAGGTGAAGTTGCTGAGATTCTTGTTGACAAGAATAAAACAATAACAGGAGTTAAAACCGCTCTAGGCGATACTATTTTAGCTAAAACGGTCGTTATTTGTTCTGGTGTCTATTTGTCTAGCAAAATCATAATTGGTGATTATAGCCAATGCTGTGGTCCACAAGGTTATCAAAACTCAATGCATTTATCAAATAGTCTAAAGAAACTTGGATTAGAATTAAGAAGATTTAAAACTGGAACTCCAATGAGAGTTTTATCAAGTTCAATAGATTACTCAGTTATGATTGAGCAAAATGGTGATGAAAACATTTATCCATTTAGCG
Source organism: Clostridia bacterium (assembly GCA_024685275.1). GTDB lineage: Bacteria > Bacillota > Clostridia > Christensenellales > DTU072 > CAG-1782. The sequence goes on along the minus strand of JAIKVY010000037.1, from coordinate 1,096 downwards.
AATTAACAGATTATAAAGTAACAAATACAAAAAAATGTTATTTAACATATACAAATGCAAATACGCATAAAATAATATTAGACAATATCGACAGAAGTCCATTATACAATGGAACAATAATGAGCACAGGCCCAAGATATTGTCCATCAATAGAAACCAAAGTAGTGAAATTTAGCGATAAAGAAAGACATCAAATCTTTGTCGAACCAGAAGGCGAAGATAGCGAGGAAATGTATATACAAGGATTATCAACTTCACTACCATTTGATGTGCAAGAAGCAATGTTACATTCTTGTAAAGGTTTAGAAAATGCAAAAATTCTTAGATATGGATATGCAATCGAATATGATTGTTTAAATCCTAAAGATTTATTACCTACACTTGCTATAAAATCATTTAAAGGATTATTTTCAGCTGGTCAAATAAATGGGACAAGCGGATACGAAGAAGCAGCTGGACAAGGTATTCTTGCTGGTATTAATGCAGCTTTATATCTAGAAAATAGAGAACCAATTGTTTTAACAAGAGATATTTCATATATAGGCGTATTAGTTGATGATATATGTACAAAGGGAACAGATGAACCATATAGAATGATGACATCAAGAGCTGAGTATAGATTATTTTTGAGACAAGATAATGCAGATATGAGATTAACTGAAATTGGAAGGGAAGTAGGTTTAGTTGATGATGAAAGATATAATGTGTTTTTAGAAAAGAAAGCTAAAAAAGAGGAAATTTTATCCTCATTGAAAAAACATTATTCACCAAAGCAATTAGAAAATGCATTCAATTTAAAAAATGAACCAGTACCAACTTCAGGAATTAATGGAATAGAATTATTAAAGAGAAGCACACTTAATTGTGATGATTTAATTTTAGTTGATGAAGAATTCAAAAATGTTGATAGGTTCTTATTAGAACAAGTAGAAACAGAACTTAAATATGAAGGATATTTAAAGAAACAAAACCAAGATATAAAAGAAATTCGTAGATTAGAAAAAATGATATTGCCTGAAGATTTTGATTATGATTCAGTTTCTGGATTACGTCTCGAAGCAAGAGAAAAATTAAAAGAAATAAAACCAGTTTCACT
>JAIKVY010000202.1 GCA_024685275.1 Clostridia bacterium | reverse complement strand
GAAATACTGATGATATTAAAAGTATGGTCTTTACATCTTTATTTATAGCAATTATTTCTGGCTTTATAGTCATGTTTATTGGGGTTGGTTTAGCTAAACCATTACTTCAATTAATTGATACTCCAGAAAATGTTATTCCACATGCATCAAAATATTTAAAGATATATTTTTTAGGAATGCCATTTATTTTGTTATATAACTTTGGTTCAGCAATCTTAAGAAGTGCAGGAGATTCATTTAGACCATTAATAGCATTAACAATTAGTGGAGTAATAAATGTTGGATTAAATTTTTTATTCGTGGCAGTAGCTAGAATGAATGTAGCTGGAGTTGCATTGGCAACTTTACTTTCAAATGTCATTAGTGCTGGAATGGTAATCTATTTCATCTTTAAAAATGAGATGTTTAGATTTAAATTGAAAGAAGTAAAAATAAGAGCCAAATATGTAATGGATATTTTTAAAATAGGTATTCCAGCAGGAGGGCAGGGAGTAATATTTTCAATAGCCAATGTTATCATTCAATCCACAATTAACTCATTTGGAGAAAAAGCAATGGCTGGAAGTGGAGATGCATTATTCTTTGAAATGTTTATATATTTCTTTACAAATGCATTTGCTCAAACATTAATAACATTTACTAGTCAAAATTATGCAGCAAAAAGAATAGATAGATGTAAATCAATATACAAGAAAACACTGCTAATAGCGATGATAATAACTACAACATTAAGTGTTTCATTTGCCCTAAGTGGTAAGTATTTATTGCGAATATATACTCAAGATGAAGAAGTTTTAGCATTTGGCGTCCAGAGAATGTACGCAGTTTGTATGTTTCAAATGTTCGGTTGTTTATATGAATTACCAGGAGGTGTGTTAAGAGGACTTGGGCATTCGTTGCTTCCCGCAATTTTAACAATTTTTGGCTCATGTGTACTTCGAATAATCTATATTTTTGGGATATATAACATATTTTTACCTCAACGATTAGATATTTTATTAATCATATATCCAATTTCATGGCTTTTAACGGGAATAATGATGGAAACCTCAAAGATAATAATATCGCGAAAAATGTATTCAAATATAGCCGATGATGTCGAATTGTATAAAGAAAATACAAAATCCTAACAAATGTGTATAATATAAATATGAGAAAAAGAAACTTCGTAAAGATTTTGATATTGGTTGCATTATTTTTGATAGGAACAATAGTTCTTTGTTCGTGCGAGAAAACGGCTAATCAAGAAAATTCAGATTTTACATTTTCACTATCAGAATTAGAATCATCTTTAATCTTGGAAAAATATAATGGGGACGAATCATCGGTAATAATACCAGAATATGTTAATGATTTAAAGGTTTCAAAGATATCAAAAAGAGCATTTGAAGGGAAATCATTATCATCAATAACAATTCCAGATACTGTAGAAGTAATAGAAGAAGAAGCATTTAGAAATTGTGTTGATTTAGAATCAATTACTTTTCCAACAGAGTTAAAAACTTTAGGAAGAGCAGTATTAAATGGTTGTAAAAATATTAAATCAGTATCAGTTCCTTTTTCAGGAAAATCAGGCTCTATAACAGAACCATCAACGAGAACATTATTTGGATATATTTTTGGAACAGAAAGATATGAAGATAGTTATATATGCGAACAATTTTATGTAGAAGATGAAATAACTCCATATTATATTCCAGAATCGTTAGAAGAAATATCAATAACAGGTTCAGGAAACATATTAACAGGATCTTTTACTAATTTAAAGAGTGTAAAGAAGGTATTAATAGCAAATGGAATCACTGCAATAAATAGTAATGCATTTTATAACTGTGACAATTTAGAAGAAATATCCATTGATGCGGAAGCAAAGTTAAAAACAATAGGTGGTTATGCATTTTACAATTGCTCAAAGTTATCAACAATTGCATTTCCTAAATCATTGGTTTCAATAGGAGAATATGCTTTTTATAACACAAACATTGAAAACGTTAATCTACTTGAAAAATGCAATAAATTAGAAAAATATTGTTTTTCAAATTGTCTAAATTTAAAAAATGTTACAATGCATAATTCATCAGTTGCTTTAAATGAAGGTGTATTTTCAAATTGCCAATCATTAGTTTCTATTCAAATACCAGTAAATTTGTTATCTGTGCCAAAATCATTTTTAGCTAATTGTACTAGTTTACAAACTATAGATTTATCAAACACGTTGATTATAAGTATACAAGATGAAGCTTTTAAAGGATGTACAAATTTAAAATCAATTAAATTCTCAAAAACAATAAGTTCAATTAATACAAACGCATTTAAAGATTGTGAAAAATTAGAAACAGCAATTTTTGATGAGACTATAAGGGAATTTAAAGTTAGTTTAGATTCAATTGAATATTTAGTTCAAGTTACAAATCCACAAACTAATGCAACAAATTTGAAATTAACATATTCTAGTTACATTTGGACTATATTAAATTAATCAATTATCAATTAATTCAGTAAACGTAAATAGTTCCATATTTTGATAAATTTGTTTATTTTATTGACAATTATTTGTTGAATAGTTAAAATTCTTAATATAAATGCGATGAATAGGAGGAGTAATCTTCTCTAAGTGTAAAGAGAGCTCATCATTTGCTGGGAGATGGGTCACGAGGAAAGATGAAGGTAGCCTAGGAGCAGAAATGGTGAAGGGTTAAATAACTTGTGTAAGCATTTTCGTAGACCTGCGTAAAGGGCATAAATAAGGGGTTGTGATATTTTCACAGCAAAAAGAGTGGTACCGCAGAGTTATACTTTGTCTCTTTAAATTGAGGCAAAGTTTTTTGTTTATATAACGAGAATAGATGAGGTGAAAAGATGATAAAGAATGGATCAGAAATACTAATTGATGTTTTAGTAGAGCAAGGCGTTGATACAATTTTTGGATATCCTGGTGGCTGCGTTTTAAACATCTATGATGAACTTTATAAAAGCAAGGACAGAATAAAGCATATTTTAACAGCTCACGAACAGGGAGCTAGTCATGCTGCTGATGGATATGCTAGAGCAACAGGAAAAGTTGGTGTTGTTTTGGCAACAAGTGGTCCAGGAGCTACAAATCTAGTAACAGGAATTGCAACAGCATATATGGATTCTATTCCAATGGTAGCAATAACTGGAAACGTTGGAACCAGTTTAATTGGAAAAGACTCTTTCCAAGAAGTATATATTGCTGGTATTACAATGCCAATAACAAAACATAATTTTGTAGTTAGAAGAGTAGAAGATTTAGCAGATACGGTTAGAAGTGCATTTAGAATAGCTCAAAGCGGAAGAAAAGGCCCTGTTTTAATAGATATACCAAAAGATATTTCTGCTAATAAATGTGAATTTACTCCTGGAGAAAAAGTTGTAATAAATGAAAAATATGATATTGATGAAAATGAAATCAAAAATATTGCATCATTAATCGCAGAATCAAAAAGACCAGTTATTTACTATGGTGGTGGTGTTGAAGCAAGTAATGCAGAAGGATTATTATTACAATTAATGGAAAAAGCAGATATCCCTTCAGCTCATACTATGATGGCAATTGGTTGTATTCCAGATGATCATCCATTATCACTTGGAATGATTGGAATGCATGGAACAGTTTCAGCAGATTGGGCAACAGATAAGAGTGATTTGTTAATTTGTATCGGAACAAGATTTTCAGACAGAGTTGCTACAAACACCAAAAAATTTGCAACAAAAGCTAAAATTATTCATGTTGATATTGATGCATCTGAAATTGATAAGAACGTATATACAGCAGGAAATATTGTTTCTGATGCTAAAACATTCTTAGAGGCATTATTACCATATGTTAAAGAAGCAAAACATGATGCTTGGTGGGCTCAAATTAGAGAATGGCAAGAAAAATATGACTACAAACCAAAGGATAATGATGAAGTTTTAATGCCACATCAAATAATGAAGGCGATAAAAGAAATAACAAAAGAAGATACTATTATCACAACAGACGTTGGACAACATCAGTTGTGGGCAAGCCAGTATAATGGAAGAACAATGCCAAGACAATTCTTAACAAGTGGTGGATTAGGAACAATGGGGTATGGATACGGAGCTGCAATTGGAGCAAAAGTTGCTTTCCCAGAAAAAACTGTAGTTCATGTAACAGGTGATGGTTCGTTCCATATGAATTTAAATGAAATATGTACAGCAGTTTCATATAACTTACCAATTATTACAGTTATTTTTAATAACAGAGTTTTAGGAAATGTTCGTCAATGGCAAACAATGTTCTATGGTAAGAGATATTCTGAAACGACATTAAATAGAAAAACAGATTATTGTAAACTTGCTGATGCTTTTGGTGGAATAGGATATAAATGTGTAAATTTAAAAGAATTTAAAATTGCATTAACCGAGGCATTAACAAAGAATTGCCCAGTATTAATTGATTGTGATATCAATATGGATTTAAGAGTTTTACCAATGATTCCAGCAGGTGGTTCTGTTGAAGATATGGTAATAGATTAAGGCGGTGAAAAATGAAGAAACATATTTTACTAGTAACAGTAGAGAATAAATCTGGTGTTTTAGCAAGAGTATCTAGTTTATTTGGAAGAAGAGGATATAATATTGCTTCTTTGACAGTTTCTGCAACAACAGATGAAAACATCTCAAGAATGAGCATAATTGTATATGGTGATGATGAAATATTAAGTCAAATAATAAAGCAATTAAGTAAACTTGAAGAAGTAATAAAAGTTGATAATTTGAAAGAAGATAAATGTTACTGTTCTGAACAAGTATTTGTAAAAATTGATATAAAGAATGGAGTAGATGTTGATATAAAATGTAAAAACATTTCTGCTTTATATGGAGCAAGTATTGTTGAAGAAACAGAAGATTATATCATTACAAAATTAGCAGATATGCCAAGTAGAATAGATGAATATCTCAATGAAATAAAGAGATATGGTATTATCGAAATGTGTAGATCTGGTGTAACTGCTATTGATAGATAACATTTTTATTTATAATAATAAATAAATTAGATTGTTATAAAAATAAAAAGAAAGTATAATTAAAAAAGTATTATAAAAAATACGAAATAAATATTAAGAATACTTATTGATAAATATTAAGGAGGAGTATAAAAATGAGTTGCAAAATGTATTATGACAATGATTGTGACTTAAGTTATTTAAAGGGTAAAACCGTTGCAATAATTGGTTTTGGGTCACAAGGACATGCACATGCTGAAAATCTTAATGATTCAGGAGTTAAGGTTGTTGTAGGTTTAAGACCAGGTTCAAGACATGAACAAAAGGCTAAAGAAGCTGGATTAGAGGTATTACCTCCATTTGAAGCTGCTAAGAAAGGTGACATCATCATGATGTTAGTTCCAGATGAAAAACAAGCAGATATATACAAAGAAGTTGTTGAACCAAATTTAACAACAGGAAAAACACTTGCTTTTGCACATGGTTTCAATATTCACTTCAAACAAATTGTTCCACCAAAGGATGTAGATGTTATTATGATCGCGCCAAAGGGACCAGGACATACTGTTAGAAGACAATATTTAGAAGGACACGGAGTTCCAGATTTAGTATGCGTTGAACAAGATTATTCAGGAAAAGCTCTTGAAGTAGCTAAAGCATATGCTTGTGGAATCGGTGGTGGAAGAGCAGGAATTATCGAATCTACATTTAAGATTGAAACAGAAACAGATTTATTTGGGGAACAAGCTGTTCTTTGTGGTGGTGTAACAGAATTAATGAAAGCTGGTTTCGAAACATTAGTTGAAGCTGGATATCCACCAGAGAATGCATATTTTGAATGCGTACATGAAATGAAATTAATTGTTGACTTAATCAACGAAGGTGGATTTGCTAAGATGCGTTATTCAATTTCTGATACAGCTGAATATGGAGATTACAGAACTGGAAAGAGAATTATTACAGAAGAAACAAGAAAAGAAATGAAGAAAATCTTAGGAGAAATCCAAGATGGAACATTTGCTTCTGAATGGATCCAAGAAAATAGAGCAGGTGGAAGAGCTCACTTTATTGCAAAGAGAGAACTTGAAGCTAATACAGAATTGGAAGAAACAGGAAAGAAACTCCGTTCATTAATGTCTTGGTTAAAGAAATAATAAAATATTAATTTAACAATTTCTGGCGGATGTAATTTATTTATGTCCGCCTTTTTGTCTAAATATATCAATAAAAGGGGAAATAAACATGGAAAGAAGAAGCGACAACATTTTAAAAGGTGCTGAAAGAATGCCTAATAGATCTCTATTAAGAGCATGCGGATATACTGATGAAGAATTAAAAAAGCCACTAATTGGTGTGATTTCATCATTTACAGAAATTATTCCAGGACATATTAACTTAGATAAAATAGCAGAAGCTGTTAAAACTGGTGTTAGAATAGCTGGTGGTACTCCAGTTATGATGCCAGCTATTGGCGTTTGTGATGGTATTGCAATGGGTCATATTGGAATGAAATTTTCTCTTCCAAGTAGAGAACTTATAGCAGATAGCGTTGAAACACTTGCTCAAGCTCATCAAATGGATGGATTAGTTTTAATACCAAACTGCGATAAAATTGTTCCTGGAATGTTAATGGCTGCAGCAAGATTAAATATTCCATCAATTGTAATATCTGGTGGGCCAATGCTTGCAGGAACATATGATGGAGAAAGAATTAGTTTATCTAAAACATTTGAAACAGTTGGAGCATATAAAGCAGGTTTAGTTGATGATGCTAAATTACATGAATGTGAAGTAGGTTCTTGCCCAGGATGTGGATCTTGCTCTGGAATGTATACAGCAAACTCAATGAATTGTCTTTCAGAAGCCATTGGTATGGCTCTTCCAGGAAATGGAACAATACCAGCTGTTTACTCAGATAGAATTCATCTAGCAAAACATGCTGGAATGAAGATTATGGAATTGGTAGAAAAGAATATTAAACCAAGAGATATTTTAACACTTGAAGCATTTAAAAATGCTTTATGTTGCGAAATGGCAATAGGATGTTCAACAAATTCTGTTTTACATTTATTAGCAATAGCAAATGAAGCAGGCGTTAAATTAGACTTAAAGATGCTCAATGAAATAAGTGCAGTTGTTCCAAATATTTGTCATTTAGCCCCAGCTGGTCCACACCATATTGAAGAGTTATATAGAGCAGGTGGCGTTCCAGCTATTATGTCTGAATTAAAGAAAAAGAATTTCTTAAATTTAAGCTTAATAACTGTTACAGGAAAAACTGTTGGTGAAAACCTTGAAGGTGTTGTAAATAAGAATACAACAGTTGTTAGAGATATTGATAACCCATATATGCCAAATGGCGGTATTGCAATTCTTTGGGGAAATATTGCTAAAGATGGATGCGTTGTAAAAAGATCAGCAGTAGCTCCTGAAATGATGACACATACAGGAAAAGCTAGAGTATTTGATTCAGAAGACGATGCAATACAAGCAATATATGGTGGAAAAATAGTTAAAGGTGATGTTGTAGTTATAAGATACGAAGGGCCAAAAGGCGGTCCAGGAATGAGAGAAATGCTCAATCCAACTTCAGCTCTTGCTGGAATGAAATTAGATAAAGACGTTGCTTTAATTACTGATGGTAGATTTTCAGGAGCCTCAAGAGGAGCTTCAATAGGACATATTTCACCAGAAGCGGCATCAGGTGGAGAAATTGCTTTAATTGAAGAAGGAGATTTAATTGAAATTGATATTCCAAATAGCAAACTTAATGTTTTGATTTCTGATGAAGAAATGAATAAACGTAAAGCAAACTTCGTTCCAAAGGAACCAAAGATTAAAACTGGTTGGTTATATAGATATTCAAAATTGGTTACATCAGCTGACCAAGGCGCAATATTAAAATAATGAAACAATTGTTAACAATCAAAAAAAGATGTAGAGCCTAAAAACTCTACATTTTTGTTATTTGAAAAGAAATATATATAAATGCTACAATTAGTTAATAAAACGTAATAAGGAACCAAAATGCAATTAGAAGAATTATTTAAATCTATTATAGACCAAGATAAAATGCCAATAGTTATTTGTGATGATAAACATAAAATTGTATATCTTAATGATGCTGCAGACATAAATTATTCAAAATATGGTGGAAGGGAAGCATTACTAAATAAAAGTATATTAGATTGTCATAACAAACAATCACAAGAAAAGATAATAGAAGTAGTTAATTGGTTTAAAGAAAGCAAGGACAATAATTGTGTTCATACCTTTTATAACCCCAAACAAAATAAAGATGTATATATGATAGCATTAAGAGATAATAATGGAAGCCTTATTGGATACTATGAAAAACATGAAAGCAGAAATATAGATACAACTCCGTTATATGATCTAAAAAAGGATAACTAAGCAAAAATGGATAATGTTATACAAGAAATAGAAGCAAAACTACAAGAAAACAAAGATGAAACATATAAGATTTTTAATAAAAAAATTGTAGCAACACAAATGGATGTAATCGGTGTAAAAACACCATATGTACGTCAAATAGCAAAAGAACTATTTAAAGATACAGAAAAAAAAGAAATCTTTTATAACTCACTTCCTCATAAATACTTCGAGGAAAACCAAATACATGTATTAACTATTTCTCAAGAAAAAGATTTTCAAAAAGCAATATTAGAAATGGAAAAGATATTCCCATACATAGATAGTTGGGCAACGACAGATCAAACTGATATAAGGATATTTAAAAAGAATAAAGATAAACTGACTAAATATATAGATAAATGGCTCGCGTCAAGAAAAACATTTATTGTTAGATTTGGTATTTTACAATTAATGAAGTTTTATTTAGAAACAGATGAAGAGATAAAAGAATCTTGTAAAAAAACAATATGTATTAAGAGTGAAGAATACTACATTAAAATGATGCAAGCGTGGCTTCTTTGTACAGCTGCATGTAAAAACTATGAATTAGGAAAACAATACATTAATAAATCACCGAATATAGATGTTTTTAAAATGGCAATAAGAAAATGCCTTGATAGTTATAGATTAACAAACGAACAAAAAGAAGAATTAAAACAACTTAGAAACACATGGACAAATTAAATATAAAAATATATACATTATCAATAGAAACAATTGAACAATATGAGGGGGCTATTGCCTCATATATATCAAGTCATAGACTACAAAAAGCAAATAATTATGTATCAAAGGACGCAAGGTTATTGTCCCTTGGGTCAGCATTTCTTTTGAAAGCTTTCACATATCCAGAAGAAGAATATTTTAATGAATATAATAAACCATTAAAAAAACACAAACCATATTTCAATATATCGCATTCAAAAAACCTAGTAGCAATAGCAATTACAAATGAATCTGATATTGGTTTAGATATAGAGTCTATAAACAAAGCTTTTGATGAATATATATATTCATGCTTTGAAAAGACAGAAGAGAATGATATTAAAAGCCAAGATATAGATATTCCACAAGAATACAAATTAACAAAAACACAATTAAAGCAATTACCATATTTTTCTTGGTGGACAAAAAAAGAATCGATTGCAAAATACATAGGAACAGGTTTCATTGATCCTAGAAAACAAAAACTATCATATTTGGGAAATGATAAATATGAATTTGAAGGCAAACAAGGATATATTAAAACTTTCATAAAAGAGTATAATAGCGATACATATGTTTTTAGTATTTGTGTAAATTACAAAAATAGATCAATAGAGTTTATTGATACAAAGATTGAGGATATAATTAATTAGGATAGAAGGAATACATATATAAATATGGACGTGAAATTTTTTCTTAATTCGTGTCTTTTAGGATTAGCTTTAGCAGCGGATGCGTTTGCTGTATCTGTTGCTAATGGGATGGATAATCCAAACATGAAGAAAGGAAGAATGTTTTTAACAAGTGGCGTATTTGGATTATTCCAATTTGCAATGCCAATTATCGGCTGGTTAGTTATTAGTTATTTACAAAAAGTATCAAAAGCATTAGAAACAGCAATTCCATATATAGCTCTAGTATTATTAGCAATCATTGGTACAAAAATGATAGTTGAAGCAATATTAGATAAAGGTAAGCTAGATAATTCCATAACGGGATTTGTTAGTTTGTTAATTCAAGGATTAGCAACATCAATTGATGCATTAAGTGTTGGCTTTGTAAATTCTCATTTTACCATTCTCGAAACAATGATTAGTTCATTGATCATAGGAGTAATCACATTTGCGTTATGTTTAATAGGAGTATTTGTGGGTAAAAAGTTTGGTGAAAAATATAATAAATTAGCAACTATCTTAGGTGGAATAATCTTAATTGGAATAGGTTTAGAAATTTACTTTACGAATCTTTTAGGAATATAATTTTTATATCATTCCATACGATTCACAATATCCGTTCGGCATAATTTTAAGTTTTCATTCGGCATAATTATAGAATCTTTACTTTTTTCTGTAAACAATGACAAAACATTTACTTTTTAGTGAAAATATGATACAATAAGTAAAGGTTAAGAGAGAAAGACAATGATTAAGTATGATGGATTAGAGAAGTTATTAGCACAAAAAAGCATTAAAAAAACAGAAATGGCATCTTTACTTGGTATTTCATCAAGAACTATAGCAAAGATTGGTAAAGGTGAAAAAATTTCGCGTATTGTTATAGAAAAGATATGTGATTATTTTTCTTGTGAACCAGGTGATGTTTTTAAAAAGGTAGCAGATAATCATATTCTTCAAATTTTACGTGATGAAAAAGAGGCAAAGATATCTGGTGGGTTATATCATGAGTTACAAGTTCGTATGACATATAATTCTAACCATATAGAAGGTAGTAAGTTAACTGAAGATCAAACAAGGCTTATTTTCGAAACAAATACAATTGATGTAGGTGAAGGCGTTCTTGTGGATGATATTTTGGAGACTGTTCACCATTTCCGTGCAATTGATTACATAATTGATTGTGCAGAAGAAATACTGACAGAGGATATAATTAAGAAATTGCATTATATTTTAAAACACGATACAAAAGATTCCACACTTGAATGGTTTGCTGTTGGGGAATATAAAAAGAGAGGAAACATAGTTGGAGGAAGAGAAACTGCACGTCCTAAAGATGTTCCGCAAAAAATGGCAAAATTACTTGCTGAATATAATGCAAAACAAAACATAACAATAAATGATATAATTGCGTTTCATTCAGATTTTGAACATATTCATCCTTTTCAAGATGGAAATGGAAGAGTTGGCAGATTGATAGCAATAAAAGAGTGCTTGCGCCATAATATAGTTCCATTTATTATAGAAGATTCCAAGAAAATGTATTATTACAGAGGATTAGCTGAGTGGGGTAAGCAAAACGGATATCTTATCGATACATGTTTAGATGGACAGGACACATTTAAACGATTACTTACAATACTTGATATCCCATTTGATTAATATATTGACATCATAAAAATACAATAATTCTAACTGTACTTTCAATTATTTCCTATTTTATTCTAACTATACTTTTAATTATTTAGCGATTTATTCAAAGTATATTTTCAATTACGTTAAATTAACTATCAATAATTGTTATTTCTTAGGAATATATTTATTTAATAATTTTGCAAGAAATACTCCTATTGCTAGCTTTATTAAATCAAAAGGAATAAAAGGGAAAACACAAATAGTTAATGCAGATATTAAAGAAATACTTTCTATTCTTGCAGTATATAAAAGGATAAAGAAGATTGTTCCAAAGGTATAACAAATAAGTAATCCTATTACTAATCCGACAATTTGAGCCCATAGTTTTCCTTTAAAGATAGCAGTAAAAGCCCAAAAGAATAGAGCCATTAATAAAAAACCAATTAAATAACCAGATGAAAAATTAACAAAAGCGGAAATTCCTCCGTTAAAGTTTGAAAAAATAGGTACGCCACATAAACCTAGTAATAAATAACTAAGGATAGCAATAGTCCCTCTTTTTCCACCTAAAAACATGAGTGTAAAAAAGACAGCAAATGTTTGTAATGTAAATGGGACAACGCTAGGTATTGAGATCCATGAACAAACTGATATTAAAGCAATACAAACAGAAATGTATGCTATATCTATAGTAGTATTACGTATTTTTAATCTTTTGTTCTCTTGTTTCATAGATTGTAAACCTAATATGTAATAAAAAGTTTACAATTATTGTATATATGTATAAAATAAAAGTCAAATAGAGAAAATATAAAGAAGGATAAAATGGCAACAAAAGAATTAATATTAGAAACTCTTCTAAAAAACAAAGGAAAATATATTTCTGGAGAAGAATTAAGTAAAGATCTTAATGTATCAAGAATGGCTATTAATAAGGCAATTCAAGGACTAAAACAACAAGGATATACAATTAAGTCTGTAACAAATAAAGGATATTTATTAGAAAACGAACCAGATGTTTTAAATAAACTAGCATTAGCAGCGGAATTATCTAAAGAAAGAGTAGAGAATATAGAAGTATTAGAATCAATAGATTCAACTAATATATATGCAAAAAATTTAGCTCAAAATGGAGTTAATAATAAATATGTTGTTATTTCAAATGAGCAAACAAAAGGAAAAGGAAGATTAGGAAGAACTTTTGTTTCGCCTAAAAATAAAGGCATATATCTTTCAATCATTGTAAAACCTAATAGAGATATATCGAATTTAACTTCTATTACAGCTTTTAGTTCAGTGGCTGTTTGTAAGGCGATTGAAAACGTATATAACATAAAAACAAATATTAAGTGGGTTAATGATGTATACATTAATGGTAAAAAGGTATGTGGAATATTAACAGAAGCATCGATAGAAGGGGAAACTGGGAAAGTTGATTATTTAGTTATTGGTATTGGCATAAATGTTAATGAATCAACAAATGAATTTCCTGAAGAAATAAAGGATATAGCTACATCGTTAAAAATTCAAACGGGAAAGGAAATGAAAAGGAATATTCTTTGTGTTGAATTAATTAAACAACTTGATACTATGATTGATAATTTAGATAAAAATGATGAATATTTTACTGGATATAAAGATAGATGCAATACGATAGGAAAAGAAGTTGAAATAAATACATTTACTGAAAAGAAATTGGGTTTTGTAAAAGCATTAAATGAAGATTTTTCATTAACAATAGAATATCCAAATGGGTTAATAGAAAAATTATCTAGCGGAGAAGTAAGTATAAAAAATATAAAATAGTCAATACTTTTGCAATAAAGTAATGGTTGTATTATTCCGCTATTTTTGATATATTTATAGTGCAATATGGAAGAGAAGAAAAGAAAGATTAAATTATTTTATACAATATTTGCAATATTTGGAGCATTGGTATTTTGTGCAGGAATTGCATTAATTATCGTCGCTGTTGTTAATGGAATTAAACCTGCTATTTTGTTTGGTGGAGTCTTATTAGTTTTCTTAGGATTTGCATTTACAGATATGAGTATAAGACACTTGGGAAAACTTAAAAAAGGGTTATTACCAAAAGCTTTAGATGTGCAAAATTCGAATATTATAAAAAACGATAACATTGAAGATAAAGATAATGAAAACATAATAGAGCAAAGTGATGAGAAAAATGAAGAAATAGGAGAAGGTCATGATTAATAAAATTACAGAAGATTTAGTATATGTTGGTGTGTATGATAAGGATGTAAAGATTTTTGAATCACAATATCCACTAGAAAATGGGGTTTCATATAATAGTTATGTTTTATTCGACGAAAAAACAGTGTTATTTGATACTTCTGATGTTAGAGTAAGTAAGCAATATTTTGAAAATCTAAAAGAAGCATTAGGGGATAAGAAACCAGACTATATCGTTGTTTCACATATGGAACCAGATCATTCTGCTAATTTAAAGATTGTTTTAGATATGTATAAAGACATGAAGATTATTGCTAACAAAAGAACAATTCCAATGATTGAGAATTTTACTCAAATGAGTGTAGCTGATAGAGTTATTGAAGTTGGTGAAGGATCTGAAATTAATATAGGCAAACACACATTAAAATTCATTTTAGCACCAATGGTACATTGGCCAGAAGTTATGATGACATATGATATGTATGATAAGACATTATTCTCAGCAGATGCATTTGGTAGATTTGGTAATATGAACCAAGATGATGATGAAAACTTTGATGAAGCAAGAAGATATTATTGTAATATTGTTGGTAAATATGGCGCACAAGTATTAACAGTATTAAAGAAAGCAGCAGCACTTGATATAAAGAGAATTTGTCCTTTACATAGTTCTATATTAGATAAAAAAATAGGCGCATTTATTGAAAAGTATTCTTTATGGGCATCATATACTCCAGAAGAAAAAGATAAAGTTACTGTTTGCTATGCTTCAATTCATGGAAACACAAAGAAAGTAGCAGAAACTATTGTTAAGGAAGCACTAGGGGATAAAGCTGAATTATATGATTTAACTACATGTGACTTATCAGCAGCGGTTGCTGGAACATTCAAAAATGGTAAATTACTTTTAATGTGCTCAACATATGATGCAGGAATGTTTACTCCAATGAAGAACTTTTTAGCAAGATTAAATGCAAAGGGAATTTGTAATAGAGAAGTTGCTATTATTGAGAATGGGTCATGGGCTCCAGCAGCGGGTAAATTAATTAAAGCTGAGATGGAATCTATGAAAAATATGACAGTAATTGATGAAGTTATAACAATAAAATCAACAGCAAACAAAGAAACAGAAGAAAAAATTAAGGAACTTTGTTCTAAATTCTAATTGATTAAAACAATATAAAATAAGCAAGTATGACCTAGCAATAGGTCATATTTTGCGTTATATATGTCAAAAAAATAACTAGAAATATTGACAGAAGTATATAATAGTGATAATTTTTTATGTATAGATAGAGGCGCGATATTTATTAATAGGTAGTAATATCACGGAATTGGTTATTATCAAAAGGAAATGTCGCCGAAACAAAGTATTAGAGCCGTAATAATATTTTGTTGGGTAAGAACAAAATATGTTTTTAACTGTCACAGACGTGGAGAGCTATCAATATTTGTAATCTTGGTAAGACAATATTGAATGCTCGATATTGTCTTTTTATTTTGGTTTTTATGTTATACATCTAGTTATATGCTAAATTCAAATGTATAACAAAAAAGAGGGAGAGATATGGTAGGTACATTTTGGGCGTTTGTCCCAGCAATTATCGCTATTGTTCTTGCACTTTTAACCAAGCAGGTATATTTAAGTTTATTTGCTGGTATTTTTGTAGGAGCAATGTTTTTAGCAGGAGGAAATCCAATTGAAGCATTATCAAATATGCTTATTACATTGGGTCAAAAATTGGGAGACAATGGCGGAATTTTAATATTCTTAGTTGTTTTAGGAATATTCTCAGTTTTAATGGTAAAAACTGGTGGTTCAAGAGCGTATGGAAATTGGGCTAGCAAAAAGATTAAAACAGCTACTGGTGCTCAACTTGCAACAGTTGGTTTAGGTGCTTTAATTTTCGTAGATGACTATTTTAACTGTTTAACAGTTGGTAACGCTATGAGACCAGTTACTGATAAAAAGAACGTTTCACGTGCAAAGCTTGCTTATTTAATTGATGCTACTGCAGCACCAATTTGTATTATAGCTCCAATATCTTCATGGGCAGCAGCTGTATCAGGAAGTTTGGAAATTGAAGGTGAAAATGGAATTATTTCATTTATCAAAACAATACCATTTAACTTATATGCAATACTAACAATTATATTTATGATAACAATTATTCTTTTAAAGACAGACTTCTTTAAAATGAGAAGAAATCAAAGAGCAGCAGCAAAAGGTGATTTATTCGCAGGAGAAACTGACTTACCAGCAGAAGATATGGAAGTAAAAGCTGATATTAAAGGTAAGGTTCAATATATGCTTATTCCTATTATTATATTAATCGCTTGCTGTGTAGGAGCTATGATTTACAATGGTTATTTCTATGATTGGGATAATGGTGTAATTATGAGTTCACCAGATCCAGGGATAAAGAATGTTATAGAAGCGTTTAGTAATTGTGATGCTGGAAGCGCTTTAGCTATGGGTTCAGTAGTAGCATTGTTTATAACGATGGCATATTACTTAATCATCAGAGCAATTTCTTTTAAAGACTGTATGAGTTCAATTGCTGAAGGATTTAAAACAATGGTTCCAGCTATTCTAATCCTAGCATTTGCTTGGACGTTAGGTGGAATAATGGGAGCTAAAGGAGCAGGTCTTGATGATAACGGAGCTATCATTGCTGATGGAACACTTAATGCAAAAGCATATATCATGTTAAATGTTAAAGCTGATTCAATGGCCTTAGGTATTATTCCTTTTGTATTCTTTGCAATTGCTTGCTTATTATCATTTGCGACAGGAACATCTTGGGGAACATTCGGTGTATTGATGCCAATAGCAGTTACCGTTATGACAAATTCAACAACAAGTGGATTATTCTATTTAACAATAGCTGCATCTATGGCAGGAGCCGTATTTGGAGACCACGTTTCACCTATTTCAGATACAACAATCATGGCTTCTTCAGGAGCTCAATGTAACCATATAGACCACGTAAAGACGCAAATGCCGTACGCAATGCTTGTTGCGATAGTTTCAGGTATTTCATTTATCGTCGCTGGTTTCTCAGCAGCAGCTTTAAATAGTAATGGAAATTCATATGGATTATCTGCAGTAATCACATTAGTTGTTGGTATTGTTTTAATGGCAGCAGTTTTAGTAACTTTATTCTTCTTAAATAAATCTGGAAAAATTGATAAAGTTGAAGATAAGATATTCCAAATCTTTAATAAAAAGAAAGTTAAAGTTAATGATGCAACAATTATTAGTGGAACTGATACATTAATAAAAGAAGATATTGCTGATGAAGAAAAAGAAGAACCAGTTACAGAAGATAAAAGTGTTGAAGTCGAAAAAGAAGATGAGAAAACGACTGAAGAATAAAACTTTTAATGGTTTTTAAGACGAATTTAATATTTGCTAGCATTTTAAAGTGCTAGCATTTATTATTAATAAAGAATAGAAAATAAATTTTTCTAAAAAGAGATTAATATAGTAATTATTTTTGGAGGAAATATAAATGGCAAATGGAAGACGTAGTGGTTGTGCCGGTTGTATAACAGCTTTTATAATCATTTTAGTATTAGTATTAGCAACGGCTTTGGCATTATTCTTTTTGGTTAGAGATACATCACCTATAATGACAGAAGATGCTACAAAAGACACAAGAAGCACAGAACAAATTGTAAAATCATTAATGGGTAGTGCTCTATTAGAGACTGAAGATGCTGCTGAAATTGATGCGACATTTAGTGAAGCAGATTTAAATGCAATTTTAGCTGGAATAGTTAGATCAAATAAAGTAAAAGGACTAGAAGGGCTTGCAATTAATTTTATTGATGATAATTCTTTATCATTCAAAGCCTCATTTAAATTTTCAATTTTCCAAGCACTTATAAATGCTGATATCGGATTTTCAGAAAGTGAAGATGGAAAAACATTAACATTTACTTTTAAATCTATTAAAGCAGGTAAAATACCAATGTCTGATACCATTATTAAATGGGTTGGGCAATTAGCAAAGCTAGATCAAACAATAGCTAATATTTCAGTTGGTGGCACCAAATTAAACGCAAAATTAGAATATTCACCATTAAGAGTTAGTGTTGCAAAAGAGACAATATTAAATCTTGTATTAAATCAAGCGACAAGTGAATCAAATAATGTTGCCACATCGCTTTTATCATGGGCTGTTTCTGATAATGATTTAGGAAAATTATCATTTGGTAAAAATGGTGTTGGAATAAAAATTAACTTAACAGAATTAGCATATTCACAAGTAAGAGATGGAGATATGAGTACATCTATTAATGTTGATCAAATAGACACAAAACTTGAAACATTGCTTAATAATGGAGCAATTGATTGTAGTCAAATCGATGTATCTGCAAACTTTATAATAAAAGGATATGACAAGTTATCATCATCTGAAAAAGATGCCATTAGCGAAATAGACTATTCTTCTATTGGAATTAACAATAAACAAAACTATGAAGGTGTATTACCAAGCGAAGAGCATACATTTATGCAATATGCTTTAGGGTCATTAGATGTTGATATGGATAATCCAGCAATAATTATGACAAGTGGTTCAGCATATATGAAAGTTAAAGAAAGTGATATTAATACAATTATTTTAACTAAGAGCTTGGTTGGAACAACAGTAACATTTTATAACCTTAAAAATGATGGAACATATGATGTATCAATTATTACTTTAGAAGCATTTAATATGGATATTAAAGATAACGAAACAACATTGTCATTTGTCATTTCAATTAATGGATATAAAACTATTATGAAAATTAAATGTGCTGGAGAACCACAAACAGGAACAAGTTTAACTTTAAATATAACCAATATGCATGTTGGTTCTAAAGTAGCCTCAAATGATTTAGTTAAAGCATTTTTAACAAAAGTTAATGAAGCTGTTAGCGGAGATAATTGGTTATCATGTAATGTAGAAGAAAAGACAATTACATTCTCATTTGATTCTATAGTTAAAGAAAAACAAGTTCTTAAAACCATTATGAATTTATCAGGAACTCAAACAAAATCATCATTAAAGGATAATAATGATGGAGATGGTTTTGTTCAACTTGAAATTAAATGGTTTAATGATTAATTAAATTAGCTTAATTCATAGAAGTTATTAACAACTAGTCAATTTTAAATGGCTAGTTGTTTAATTTTATGTAAAAGATTAAAATAGTATTTGAAAAGATATGTTATCAAAATTAAGAAATTTAAAGGCGTTTAGTTGTATTATTATGGGAATAGTTTTATTCCTATCATCTTTAACGCTTTTTCAGGCAGGCTTAGCCCCATCAATTGCTGTTGCGGTTTTTTCAATATTAATTGGATTAGCATATATTTTCATTGGAATAGTATATCTTCTTGAATTGATCTATTTAGATAGAATTTTAGATATTTTAAATATAATTACATACTTAGCGTATCCTTTTTATATTCTAATGAAAGCCTTTATTGTGATGTTTTCAGGAAGCGCAAGTGGATATGCTGCTGTTGGTTGGATTAAAATCATATTAGAGGTAATAGCCGTTATTTTATTAATCGTATTTTATATTTTATGGAAACTGAATGCAGAAAATAAGTTATTTAAATCAATCACAAGAGTAGCTTTTTATCTTTTAATATGCCTATTAATTGTAGATTTAGTTTTTGCTAATGATGGAGTAGGTAGAACAATAGGTGAGATACTCATAACTTCTGTTCTTACTGTTATAGTATATGCGTGTATTGGTATTGAAGAATTCAAGAGAGTAGAAATAGAAAAAAAGAAAAAAGAAGAAGATGCTAATAAGCCTAAAGTTATTGACTTAGATAATATTGAAGAAACAAAAGAAGAAGAAATTAAAGAAGAGAGTATTGTAGATAATAATCAAACTGATGAAGATATTAGAACACAATCATTTGAAGAAGAAAATGAAATTAATAATGATGAAAATATAAATATAGGTGAAGATATCAACAACACAGAAGTAATTGATACGCAAGAATCAGCAGAAGAACAAAATAGCGATAACGAAGAAGAATAATTTGCATAAAAATAGATTTAGTCTGTAAATATGTATATTTTTTGAACAATTCTCACAATATAAATAATTTTTAACAAATTGATAATTTTTTGTTTACAAAATAAAAAACATACACTAAAATATTTTTTACAATGTTTTTTCAATCTTTGTTTATTTAGTTGACTATTAAATAAATAAATGATAGAATGTTCAAGCATTAAAATTTGCCTGGGGGTATAGCTCAGTTGGCTAGAGCACCTGCCTTGCAAGCAGGGGGTCAGCGGTTCGAATCCGCTTACCTCCACCAGAAAGAGAATTAAGATGCGTGAACCTATTCAAAAATTAATAATCATAGGAATGTAGCTCAGCAGGTTAGAGCACCACCCTGATAAGGTGGGGGTCGGTGGTTCGAGTCCACTCATTCCTACCAATCTTTAACTGTTAGTTAAAGAAGAAAGAGATTGTACCTTTACAACTGCATATGTTTTTTTAATAGAGAAAAGACTGAGTTAGAAGTAACTAACGAAAATAATAAAAATATCAGAGTAATACAACAATATTCACAAATATGATATTTTGCTGA
>JAIKVY010000169.1 GCA_024685275.1 Clostridia bacterium | reverse complement strand
GTATGACTTAGACCATAATTTAGAAAATGTTGTTTATAATGAACTTCTATATATGGGATATGAATTAAAAGTATTTAATAATAAAGGGAAAGAGATTGATTTTTTAGCAAATAAAAATGGAAAAACTTATTTAATCCAAGTTGCATATAGTGTTGTTGATGAAAAAGCATATGATAGAGAGTTTGGTGCATTTGCTGATTTGGATAATAGTAATCAAAAAATATTAATAACAAATGATGCTGTAGATTATTCATCATCAACTGTAAGGCATATAAAATTAGAAGATTTCCTAATGATGGAGGAACTATAAATGGATAATGGCAGAATTACTTTGCAACTATATTTTTAAAAGAAAGTCATTTCATTTATTTAGAAATAATAAAACAAAAGAATACTATAAAGATTTATGATGATGATACCTCAAATATAAATGAATACACACATGTAGCCACCTTTGAATTGAAATAAAACTTTTAGAAGTATGTTTGCAGGTAGGCAACCTGTAGAATTAAGTCATCCTTAAAGGGTGGCTTTTCTTTTGCTTTGTAAGGTGTCCGAACTTTTTTGATGGTGTCCGAAATAGTATAAATGTAATGTTTCTAGACAGATTGAAATAGTAGGAATGATGTAAAAAATATCAATCCTTTTTATTAGACCTCTTGAGTGGGAAGCTCCCATCTTCTATACGTGGTGGAGGATGTCACAAAAACATTAAAACAATATAGTGTACTATAAGATATTGAGTAAATAATTGATAAAAGCAAAAAAGGTTATAGGAGGAGACTATATCTTCTAATAGTGCTTTTTCTTATAGAAATGTCTTGAAACACATTTCATTTCTTATTATTATAAATAACGCTGGGTCTGTAGCTCACCTGGGAGAGCGCCTCCATGGCATGGAGGAGGTAGCCGGTTCGATCCCGGTCAGATCCACCATAATTACCCGCTACCCCAATTGGGGATAACGATAAAGAAAGTCCTGAAAATCTCAGGATTTTTTCTTATTAACTAGTAGAATAAATAATAAAAATGTGGTAGAATATAATTGATAAAAGGACACCCGTATTATGAATAATAATCTATTACCAACAACACCAATTTTAAATGATAAAAACATTGAAGAATGTATCTACTGCTTTAGAGGTCAACAAGTAATGCTTGATAGTGATATTGCTGAGCTTTTCAATGTTGAAACAAAAAGATTAAACGAACAAATGAAAAGGAATGTGGAGAGATTTCCAAGTGACTTTTGCTTTCAACTAAATTCTTTAGAATTTAAATCTTTGAAGTCGCAAAATGCGACCTCAAATAAAGGGCGTGGAGGAAAACAAAAATTACCTTTTGTTTATACGGAGCATGGAATAATTACCTTGGCTGGAGTATTAAAGAGCGATGTATCCGCAAAGATGAGTGTTGAAATTGCTCGTCAATTTATAAGAATGAGAAAATTTATTTTGGAGAATGGTGATGTTTTACTTACTCTTGCAAAACTTCAAAACAGGCAATTAGAATTTGAAAATGAAACAAATCGTAAATTTGAGCAAGTGTTTAAGCTTATTGAAAGATTAGATTTACCCAAGACCGCATTATTTTATGCTGGTGAATGGTATGATGCATTCGAATATATTTCATCAATGATTGCATCTGCGAATAATTCAATAATTTTGATTGATCCATATTGTGATGGTAAAGCACTATCCTTTCTATCTCATAGAAAAGATGGAGTGAAGATAATTATCATCAAAGGTGATCATTCAAAGCTCAAAGATGAAGAGGTGGAGTTATTTGAAACTCAATATGGATTAATAAATATTAAAATGGTTAACGACATCCATGATAGATATTTAATCATAGATAATGATGTTTGTTATTCTTTAGGCACATCGTTAAACTATGCAGGTAAGAAGCTGTTTACTATCAACAAGATCGAAGATAAAGACACTATAGAGTTTATAATTAATAAAGTGAATAGTTAAATGCGCCGAAATCGTCGGGTTTAATATGGTCGATTTCGACCAGTTTAAATAGATCGATTTCGACCAAATTAAAAAGTAAACCCCTCGATTTCGGTGGGTTTAAAGGGGTCGAATTCGACCCGGTTAAAAGGAGAGGATATGGCGTACAAAGTATTAGGGGATAGGATCAAAAAGATTCGTTTAGAAAACAATATGACTCAGCAAGAATTTGCAGAGGCTCTTGGTTACACCCATAAATCGATGATTAATAAGATAGAGACAGGACAAACAGATATATCTTTTGATATTGTTCTTAAATTAATAATCATTTTCAAAGTTAACGCGAACGAATTTTTAGATTTATCAGATGCTGAAAGCGAAGAGCTGATGATAAAGGCTGACAAGGCTGATAAACCAGATTGGAAAAAAGTACACCCATTAAAATCAAGAGATGAAAGTGTGGTATATGTCAAACCAACTGTAATTGCCAATCCAAATATTATCGTCGGTGAATATACATATTTTG
>JAIKVY010000157.1 GCA_024685275.1 Clostridia bacterium | reverse complement strand
AGAATCTTGTTCCATATCCAGCTACTGGTATTATCGCCTTTTTAACTTTTCCCATACTCTTTCCTTCCTTTTATCGTATAGATTTTATAGTTTTTAACAAATTAAGTCAATTAATAACTTATTTACACATAGTGTAAATACGTATTGACTCTAAGTTTAATTATACCATATTGAGATTTGTTTGTTATTATATTAATTTTTTATGTTATTTTTGAATATAAATCTCTAATTTTAATGCAATTTATACATTTTTATTATTGATTTTTACGTTTATAAAATCATTGATAATTCTAACATTTTTAGTATGACATTCCCTAGCTAAAAAAATACTAGCACCATTTTCTAGTGCTAGCATCTTTATTATTATTTTATGTTTCAACACTCGCTACTCGTTTCGCAACGCGACAGCTGGGTCTAGTTTTGCAGCCATTCCTGCTGGTATTAATCCCGCTACTAAACTTAATACTGTGCTTATTCCAATCATTACTAGTCCATGCCACCATACGACTGATGCTATATTTAAGATTCCCGCGACGCTCTGTAATATTAAATTTATCGGGATAGTTATTACCCAACTTATAACAACCCCCATTATTCCAGAATATAGCCCTATAATCCCACTTTCAGCCATAAAGATATTGCTAATATCTTGTTTTCTTGCGCCTACACTACGCAATATACCAACTTCTTTTCTTCTTTCAATAACAGAAGTGTATATCAATACAGCTATCATGATAGATGAAACAACCAATGATACTGCAGTAAATCCTACTAATGCATATGTTATTATTGATGTTATCGTATCAACTGTTTGCATTAATGTTCCTAAAGAATCTGTGTATTTTATTTTCTTAGCTTTATCTGTTTGTTGATTATTATATTCATCTATAAATTCTACTATCTTATTTTTTGCATCAAATGATTTAGCATAGAAATAAATTGATTTTGGGTTAGTTAAATCAGCTACACCCATTTGAGATAATATTTCATTTCTATCTTTTGTTGATCTTATTGCTGCATCTGCTGGATAACTCTTAATTCCATGTTCATCTACATCATAATGTGCTGTAATTAAGTAATTACTATTTTTTTGTGCTTCTACTGCTTCACTGCTTTCTGCTGTTTCTACTAATTTTTGAAGGAGGGAAGCATCATATCCAATAACACCGCCCATAGCTGTTCCTGTTCCATTTTTCTTTGGTCTAACAACACCACTAACTCTAACTATAACATCTGTATGGTTTTCAACAAATTCTGCGCTATTTTCCATAGAATCATATCTGTTCCATTGTTTATTTCCCTTATCATCTATTTCTGAATAATAATAACTACTTCCAGCTACAACTCTGAATTTTAATTTTAATAAATCATCAACTGTGTATTTATTGCCTTCATACTCATTTAGTGTAGACATTGTTGGCAAACCTTTTAATCCTAACAATGTTTGAGCATAATCTGGTAATTCATTTTTTGCATTAACCATAATGATTACATCAGCATATGCCTGTCCATTTTCATCATAATATATTTCATTTTTAGGGAATTTAGAATTTTTTCCTATAAGTTCATACTGATTTTGTAATACTTCCTGACTTGGCAATAATTGTTCCCATGAACTAAATAACGTTCCCACTGATGAAAAGATATCAATAACATCTGATATTTGTGAAAATTGCTCATTTTCTTCAAAGAATGATTGTATTGATTCTATTACTGGTTCAACTTTTCTATATCCTTCATTAACCTCATTATCCGCATATGCATTTATACTTAATCCACTTACGTATTTAACATATCCTAAACTCGAATCAAAATTTTCATCAACATATTCTTTAAATGTGCTCATGTCATTTGAGGTTAAAAATCCTTTAAAGATTGCGTTAAGCACTTCACCAAATAGATTTTTGGTTGTTATTTCATCTGATTCTGGATATTCATCCGTACTAACAATATCTGTATTAAGAAAAGCATTAGCTAGTGAAGTTAAATCCATATTTGCCTGTTCAACCATTAATGGATATAACGATAAAGCCTTTTCTTCCATTAAATTAATGTAATTCTTTACCCCTGTTGAGAAAGCTAAAACTAACGAAATTCCAATAATACCTATTGCTCCAGCAAATGCTGTTAAAGATGTTCTATTTCTTTTTGATACTAAGTTAGCAAAACTAAGTTTTATCGATGTCCAAACCGAAAGATGTGATTTTTTTCTAATCTTTCTCTCTCTTTTCTTTTGTTTCTTTATTGTTAAGTACGCTTTTGTTGGATTTGCTGTTATTTCTTCTGGTAGTTCCATCCAACCTTCATCTTCTTTTATTGGATCAGAATCCCCAATAATTAAACCATCTTTAACGTTGATTATTCTTGTACTATATTCTTCTGCCAATTCGTTATTGTGTGTAACCATTAAAACAAGATGTTCTTTTGCTATTTCCCTCAAAATCTCCATTACTTGCTCGCTTGATTCACTATCTAAAGCTCCTGTTGGCTCATCAGCTAAAATAATTTCAGGATTTGTTACTAATGCTCTTGCAATTGCAACTCTTTGCATTTGTCCACCACTCATTTGTGATGGTTTCTTCTTTGCTTGATCCTTTAATCCAACTCTATCTAATGCGTTAAGAGCTCTAACTTCACACTCAGCTTTTGGAAATCCAGCTAGTATTAGAGGCATTTCAACATTTTTTAATACGTTTTGATGTGGAATTAAATTGTATGCTTGAAATACAAAACCTATTTTTTTGTTTCTATAGTTATCCCAATCACCTGATTTATATTCTTTTGTTGAGATACCATCAATAGTTATATCTCCTTCAGTATATCTATCCAATCCACCAATAATATTTAAAAGAGTAGTTTTTCCACATCCAGAAGGTCCAAGAATGGAAACAAATTCTTTTTCTCTCAGCTTTAAATCAATGCCTTTCAAGACTTTTATTTCGTTCTTTGCAACATAATAGCTTTTGGTAATATTCTTCAATTCTATCATGACTAGGGCCTCCTTTTTTACTATTTAATCTTTTAATTTAACGAAGTTAATTAATTAAGATTAATTAAATTATATTATTTTTGTATTTTTTTTACAATTCTAAATACAGTCAAATTTTATATTTTTTTATCTTTATCAAAACCTGATATAGATTGTAATGAAAACGCTATGTTTTCTAGGTGATCACACACTCTTTCAAGGGATGTAATTGCAGTATAAAAGAATGTGCTTGATTCGTTATTACAACATCCATCTCCCAATCTATTTACGTGATTATCAGCAACTTTTCTTTTTATTATTTTTGTATTTTCTCTTTGTTCTTTTGCCATAGGCAACATCTTTTCATTTTCGGTTGTAAATATTTCTCTTGCTATTCTATACATTTCTTTGACACTTTCGAACATCTCTTTTAAATCTTTCTTAGCGCTATCTGAAAATTCAACACCATTTGAATCCATTACTCTTGCTTCTTTAAAAAATTCCCACCCATGGTCTCCAATTCTTTCAATATCATCTAAAACGTGATGAAGTGAACCAATCATTTTTGTATCTTTTTGTGTTATACCTAAACCAGATATCTCAATTAAATATCTACCTGTTTCTTCAGTTAAATAATCAATTTGTTCTTCAATTGTTTTTATTTCATTTTTCTTTTCTATGTTTTTTTCAAGAATAGCATTAATACCATTTTCTAGGTTTTCTATAGCTAGATCTAACATGCTTTCAGCTTCTTTTTTAGCTAAAATAACTCCTAAAGATGGTGTTCTATCTATTATTGTATAGTCAATATACTTAACACTAAATTTCTTCTTTTGTTTTTCTTTAATTATTTTTTCGCACAGTTTTGTTAATGGCTTAATAAATGGCATCATTAACATAGAAATAACAAAACTATACATTACTGAAAACAATGATAACTGCCAAGCTGTAACCTTAGAAATTAATTGTAAAAATTGAACAATATATTCTCTTAAAATTATAATTGGAGTGCCTATTATAATTGCACCAATAATTGCCGTAATTACATTAAACAACGATACTCTTCTAGCTTTTGCTTCTGCTCCTAATGAGGCAAATATTGCAGTTGAGCAAGTTCCAATTGTCGTTCCTATACAGATACTTATAGCACTCGAAATTGGTAAAGTTCCCGCGTTAATCATAACCAAAATAATACCTATTGCTGATGATGAAGATTGCAACAAAACAGTTACTACTATTCCGATTAATAACAATAACATTGGATTACTAATGATATTAAAGAGATTAGTAAATGCCGTTGTCATTTCTTCATTTGCAGAAATAGATATTTTCATTAAATACATTCCTGCAAATAAAATTCCAAATCCGCCAACAATCATTCCAATATTGTTTAAGATATCGTTTTTCGCAAATATTATTAAAATTACACCAACAAACCCTAGCGACATTAAAATAGGTGTTATTGAAACTGATGATAAAGAAGCTAAAATTCCTGTAACTGTTGTTCCTAACCTAGCCCCTAATACAAACGCACACGCTTGCACTGTTGTCATCATCCCAGCTGTAACAAAACCCATACTCATTACAGTGGTCGCTCCACTTGATTGAACTAAAGCTGTTGTTCCTGCGCCAATCCAATACATGGGGAATATTTTATTGCTAAGTTTAAGGCTAATCTTTTTTACACTGCCACTAGCAGATCTTTCAAGACCTATGCCCATTAACTTCATTCCACCGAGGAATATTCCTAACCCACTTATAAGGATAAATACGCTTTCAAATAGTTTTAATTCCAATTTTTATTTCCTTTTTTGCTCAAATTTTTCTAACCTTTGCGCTAACAAGCGTTATTACATAATCGTCTAATGGGGCTCCCGTTAAGCTTCCAACGGTTCCCGTATTGCAAGATTTTGCAATATTTTCTATTTTTGCAATATCTTCTTTGCTTGTTATAAAACCAAATGCTGCATAATCTCCATCCCAACCCGTATAATCTCCATATTGGAAGAAGAATTGATCGGTTGCTGAATTTTTATTAGATGTTCTAGCTGTACTGATAACTCCTGCTACATGGCTAATATCGTTGTATGCATATTTACTATCGTTATTTTTAAATTCTCCGACAATTGCTTCTTTACTATTTTCTTTCATTGCATAGCCACCTTCAGATGTATATGTAAATCCACCGCCTTGGAAAACGCTATATTCTGGTGCTATTCTATGAAATACTGTGCCATCATAAAAACCTTCACTAACATATGAAATGAAGTTTGCTGTTGTAATTGGAGCAGCTTCTTCTAATAGATAAATTTCAATTGTATATGTTTCTCCTCTGTATGCTAATGTCATATCAACATATGTTCCTGGGCATTTGCCATTTTCCATGTAGTATCTATAAAAGCCTTTCGTGCCTGAGTATGATTTATATAACTTTGCATCATTCTTTGTGAAAACTCCGCCAAAATACAATCCTAAAACTATTGCACCTATTACTACTACAACCACTATTATAGAAATAGCTATAATAAATGGCTTTTTTGCCTTTGTTTTTTCTGGAGTATTTTTAGCAGTTTCTATTTCTTCTATTTTCTCTTTTGCTTCTTTCGTTTTCCTAATAGTATTTGACATGTTTTCCTCTTTTTATTACGCTTCCTCTTTTCTTAAAGGTAATCCGTATGCTTCTCTAACTTTGTTTTCAATTTCATTAAATACTTCTGGATTATTTTCTAAATAATCAATGCATTTTTCTTTACCTTGAGCAATCTTTTCATCATTATAACTGAACCAGCTACCTGATTTTTCAACAATTTTCTTTTCAATAGCCATATCTAAAATGCTTGCTTCATTACTGAATCCTTTACCAAAAATAAGTTCTACTTCTGCTGTCTTAAATGGAGATGCCATCTTGTTCTTTACAATCTTTATTTTGGCCTTATTTCCATATGCATCTCCGCCTGTTTTTAATTGATCTGTTTTTCTAACATCAATTCTCATACTTGCATAGAATTTTAAAGCTCTACCACCTGGAGTTGTTTCAGGACTTCCAAACATTACTCCAACTTTTTCTCTTAATTGGTTAATAAATATTACGCATGTATTTGTTCTAAATACAACGCCTCCAACCATTCTCATAGCTTTTGACATTAATCTAGCTTGTTGACCAATATTAGCATTTTCCATGTCGCCTTCAAGTTCTGCTTTTGGAACTAATGCTGCAACACTATCTACAACTACTAAATCTACTGCTCCGCTATTAACCAAATCTCTTAAAATATTAATTGCTTGATCTCCATCGTCTGGTTGAGAAATTAATACAGAATCCAAATCAACACCTAATGCTTCAGCATATTGAGGATCTAAAGCGTTTTCTGCATCAATAAATGCGCATACTCCACCTTGTCTCTGGCATTGAGCTATTACTTGTAATGCTAAAGTGGTTTTACCACTGGATTCTGGTCCAAATATTTCTGTTATTCTTCCTCTAGGAATTCCACCTATTCCTGTTGCAACATCTATTGCTAAACACCCAGTTGAAATAGAATTATCACTATATGATATTCTATTTTCACCTAAAGGCATTATTGATCCTTTCCCATACGCTTTGTTAATTTGGGCGATAACATCTTCTAACGCTTTTTTCTTGTCTACTACTTTTTCTTCTTCTTTTTTCTTTTCTACTGCCATATTATGCTCCTTAATATATTTTTATTTTTATCCTAATTTTTCTCTTAAATATGAATATGCACAAAATAAAGCCATGTTTGATGCGCTTTCTCTAATTTCATTTCTTGTGCCTTCAAAAATAAACCTATTAACCACAGGATCAGCTTGATATATTACTGAAATATATACTAACCCAACTGGTTTATTTTCGCTGCCTCCACCTGGG
Source organism: Clostridia bacterium (assembly GCA_024685275.1). Lineage (GTDB taxonomy): Bacteria > Bacillota > Clostridia > Christensenellales > DTU072 > CAG-1782. The sequence continues at coordinate 9,959 of JAIKVY010000157.1, read as the reverse complement.
CCAGCTATCCCCGTTGTTGCAATACCTACATTGGCATTTTCACTCACAATCCCATACGCCATCTCCTCTGCTACTTCTTTACTAACTGCTCCGTATTTATCAAGGATTTCCTCATTAACATTTAATCTTTCGATTTTTGCTTCATTGCTATATGTTACCATTCCTTCATAAAATACTTCACTAGCTCCACTTACATTTATTATCTTTGATGCAACCATCCCACCTGTACAACTTTCCGCTGTTGAGATTTTTAAATTATTTTCTAATAAAAATTCAACTAATATTTCTTCTAGTGATGCATCATCTTCTGCATATACGTTATCCCCTAACATATAAATAAGCTTATTAAATTCTCTCATTTCTATGTTATTTAACGTTACTTTGCTATCTAAATTTTTAGTCTCTATTGTATAATCTTTATACGCAGGAATACATTCTTCTAACCAATGTATTAATTCATCTGGATCACCAAAATATTTGATTATTTTATTCATAACTAACAACCTCTCCTATTAAATTAAAGTCTATCTTGGTTATTTTAACCTTATACACATTCCCAATATCTAATGGGATTTTAGATGTAAAATATACTTTCGTATCTATTTCTGGAGCGCAATATTCTGTCCTTCCGATGAATTTTCCTCTTTTAAAATCTATTCCTTCGTATATTACTTCTACTTCTTTATCTAACAATCTTTCTTGATGTTTTATTGTGCTAATTACTTGTGCTTTTTCACACTTTGTTTGTCTTATTTTTGCATCTTTCTTTAAGACTTTTTCTTTTATATTGTAACTTTCTGTTCCTTCTTCTCTAGAATAAATAAAGAATCCTGCATAATCTAAACTATTTGAAATAAATTTAACTAATTCTTCACTATCTTCTTCTTTTTCAGTAGGAAATCCACAAATAAATGTGCTTCTTATTGCTATATATTCATCCATATTTCTAATTTTATTAATTAATTCTTGTGTCTTTTTAAAATCAGATGGCCTGTTCATAAGCTTCAATATTCTTGGATTTACATGCTGTAAAGGTATATCTAAATACTTTGCCATTTTTTCATTTTTACAAATAAAATATAATAACTCATCTGTTACCAATTCTGGATAAGTGTATAACAATCTAATTTTCCAAAAATCAATCTTTACTAACTCTTTTAATAAATCAACTATGGCTAATTTATTATATAAATCAATTCCATATGCTGTAGTGTCTTGTGCAACTAAAATTAATTCTTTAACTCCACTTTCATACAATTTTTGCGCTTCAATTTTTAATGTTTCAATAGGGGTTGATTTATATTTACCTCTAATCATAGGTATAGCACAATATGAGCATTTTTTATTACACCCATCTGCTATTTTTAAATATGCATAATGTGGTGGTGTGGTTAAAATTCTTGATTCATTTAAACAATTATATTTTTCTTTTATTTTAAATAAATTATCAACTACATCTACAATATCTTTTTCTTCATCAATATTTAAAAACACATCAACTTCAGGTAAATCGTTTACTATTTCTTCTCTGTATCTTGTAGAAAAGCATCCTGTAACTACTATCTTTTTTTCGCTAGCTTTTTTTAATTCTCCTGCCATTAATATGTTTTGAATTGCTTCTTCTTTTGCTGCTTTTATAAATGCACAAGTATTTATCAAAATAACGTCTGATTGCTCTATATCTTCAACAAGTTTATACCCAGCATCGCTGAGTAAAAATAACATCTTTTCTGTATCAACTCTATTTTTATCACATCCTAAAGTAATACATCCTATTTTGATATCTTTTCTTGTTTTAACCATCTATATCCTTTTTAATTATCAATATCATCATCGTTGATATCATCAATATTTTCTATATCGGCATCACCATATTTTTCTTGCCATAATTTATAAAAATCCTCTCTTGAAATTAATACTTTGTATTTTTCTTTACTTCCTGGTGCTTTATCACTTAAATATCCATTATTAACTAGAGACTCTACTAGATTTGCTGCAGAATTATATCCTTTTCTTAATTTTCTTTGCAAAAATGATATTGAAACATAATTGTTATTATCAATAATCACTTTAAGTGCTTTCATTTCTTCGCTTGGCTCTTTTGAATCATCTTCTTTATTAGTTACTAAATCTCCGACTCCTGAGCCCGAAATAGAACTACTTGAACTGCTTATGCTCTTTTTATTGCTTTTTTCTTTTTCTTCTTCTATTTGTTTTAAGAATTCCCCTGATAAAATCTTATTTATCATATATTCGTCAAAGTCATATTTATTATTTGCTTTAATGTAATCAACTGCTGCATTAATTTCTGGAGCTGTTATTAACGCAGCTTGGACTCTTACTCTACTAGCACCATGCTTTATAATCATATCTCCTTTACAAAATAGATTCTCAGCTCCCTTTTCTTTTAATACAATCATACTTGCTGAAGTATCAGCAACACCCAATGCAATTTTTGTCGGCATATTATTTTGAATATCCCCTTTAATAACTGCTTTTGTCGGATTTTGTGTTGCAAATAACAAATGAACACCAGCTGCTCTTGCTACTCTTGCTAAGCTAGATAAACTTGCCTCCACATCTTTTCCTACCATCTTGCTTTCCATAAGCTCGCTTGCTTCATCGATAACAATAATAATTTTGCTTAATTTTTTAACATCTGGTAATGCATTATATTCGCTTATTTTATGTATTTTTCTTTCTTTAAATAATGCATATCTTCTTTTAACTTCCCATTCCGCCCATCTTAACGCGTTTACTATTTCTGCTTCTTCAGAAAGTGCTTTATTAAAGATCATGTGTGGAAGCCCTGCGTATGGTTCCATTTCAACCAACTTCATATCTATTAATATGAACTTAACTTCTTCTGGAGAATATCTCATAATGATGCTCATTAATAAATCGTTCATTGTTACAGATTTTCCATTACCTGTTGCTCCAGCTATCAACGCATGTGGCATTTCTTCTATATCTTCTAGATATATCTTTCCTTGAGCAGTTTTACCCACAGCACAAACTATTCCGCCTTTTTTCTCTCTATATTCCCTACTTTGATAAACCTCTTTAAAACTTACTGTTTCTATTTCTTTATTAGGTATTTCTAACGCACAATATTGGGTTCCCTCAACTTGATCAATTATGTTTGGTTCTTTTACTGATTCTAACCATCTTTGTAAATCTTTTTGACTGGTATATATGTTCTTTATAGAACAATCATACGATAAGTTTAATACAACAGTAGTTACTGATGGCCCTTTATACATATCAACAACTGTACAATCTATCTTTAATTTTTTTGCCCTTTCTTCCAATATGTCCTTAATCCTATCGGAGTTTTCTATTTCTTTACTATACCTCGGATTAAAATGATCTTGTAAAATATCCTCTGGAGGTCTTTTATATTTTGAATTTTTATCTGTCCATAAAACACTTAAAATATCATGCTTTTCTTCTTCTTTTTGTTCTTCTTCATTAATATTTGCAGTGTTTGTAACTATTTCTTTTTCTTCTTTAGTTAAAGATGGTGTTTGTTCTTTTGCGATTTCTTCCTTTATTGGCTCTTCTTGTATTGACTCTTCAACTTTTTCTTCATTTTCTGCGTCATTTATGATTTCTTCTTGAATAATTTCTTCATTATTTTCTTCATCTTGGATTTCTTCTTCAGTTATTTCTTCATCAATACTACCTTCTTGTATTATTGTTTGTTTTTCTTCTATTAACTTGTTTATTCCATTTAAAGCACTACTAATATCATCAGATATTTGGGTATTTTCCCCATTTCCCATTATATATTCTTCATTAATTTCTTCAGTTTCGGTTGTTTCAGAACTATTATTAGTTGGTATAATATTGCTCAAATCGTTATAATCTATTCCTATAACATTTGTTTCTTCACTTGTTTGTTCTTCTTCTATATTACTTTCTTCTTCTATTTTGTTTTCTGCTTCTTCTGTTGGTTCACTCTTTGTATTTAATTTTTCCCAATATTTATATTTTTCTTCATCGCCATTTATTTCTTCTTCTTTTATTGGTTGAACACCTTTTTGGGCTTCTTCTTTATTTATTAAATTTGTTGAATAAATCATATCGTATATATTTGAATCTTTTTCTTCTTCAAATATTTTTGTATCTTGTGATATATCATCAAAATTTAATTCTTTTATATCAACATTTTCAGCGACTTCTGCTTTTTGCCCAAAGAAAAATTCTTCAGCTTTTTCTTTAGACATTTTATTTTCTTTTTCTTCATTTTTTTGATTAATTTGTAAAATATCGCTTCCAGATATAACAGAATATGATTTTTTATCAAGCACTAATTGGCTCTTATATTCTTCTTTATTATCATTACCATTTAACGAAATTCTTGTTTTTTCCATGTATGAATCAGATAAAATAACACTTTGTCTCTCTTTTGTTACTTCTGGTCTTAAAAATGGTGATTCATCTAGAATGATCTCTTTATATACTTTTTCTTCTATTTTGTGTTTTTCTTTATATTTTTCATCAATAATTTTCTTATTATCAAATACTATTGGTTTTATAAAAAGGAATAAAAATATTGCAGCAAGCACAATAAATATTACAATTCCCCAAATATTTCCTATAGGAACAACAAAAAGACAAGTAATAAGTGAAAATATTATTCCACCAACTGAATTGTGTTCAGTATATGCGTTTATTATATATTTAGTGTAATTTGTTATATCTGCTTTATTAAAACATGCTATATGTAATGTCGCTATTATACTAAAGAAACCAATTAATAAAAACACGATATATATTGGCTTTAAATAAATAGTCTTGTTTAACAAATGAAGGACAAAAATTGTCATTGTTATACAATAATATGCAAAAATTACCCACCCAAATATTCCAACTAATGCAAATAATGTCTGTGGAATACATAGTAAAATTGTAATTATGAACATAATGAACCCAAAAACAATGTTTTGTTTATTATTTTTCAATATAGTTTCAAATTTTGATTCTTTATTTTTCACTTTTCACCCTTAACTGTTTTTAAACACTTCTACTAAATTCTCTTTAATTTCTCTTCCAACGTAAGTAATAGATACTTTCTTTAAATCTATTTTATTTCTAATGAAATTATTCACATCATCTAACTTTATAGATCTAATCTTTTTCATACTATTTTTTATGTTAACTATTTTTCCTGTTCTTGCATATTTTCTTACTATAAACATAAGTTTTGAATAAGGATCTAACTCTACTTTAATCTGTGCAAATTCATTTTGATTAATATATGAATCTAATTCCTTTTGTGTAATACCTGTGTTTATTAAATCCACGAATGTTTCTTTAACACACTTTACTGCTTTAGCAGCTTTGCTATTAACAGTATCAATTAATACAAATAATAATCCATAGTTTTTACTAACACTAGGAAATACTCCAATATCATATGCTAGTCCATTTTTTTCTCTTACATTTACAAATAATTTACTGCTAGATCCGCCACCTAATACATATTCAACCACTCTACAAATTGTTTCATTTTTATTATCTTGTGGTATCCATGGAATAGCAATTAAAATAGCTGATTGTTCAAAATCTTTATTTAAATAGTTGTATCCATATTTAAATTTTCTTTTAATTATTTTATTTTTATAAAAATCATATTTGTATATTTTCTTTTCGAAAATTTTATTAAAATAAATATCTATTAAATTTTTTGCTTCATCAAAACTTCTATTTGTTGAAAACCCAATAATCATATTTTCTGGATGATAAAATTTTTCCTTAAATTCTATCAACATCTCTCTATTATACTTAAGAATTGTATCTTCATATCCAATAATCGGATGTGCTAAAGGATCTTCTTTTGGTAAAGAGTTTTTAAAAAATAACATTTCTGCTAATTCGTCTGCATTATCAAAATCAGCTCTTGCTTCTTCTAAAACTACTCCTTTTTCTTTTTCAATTTCTTCTTTGTCAAATTTAGAATTAAATAACATATCGCTTAGAATATCTAAGTATTTTTCGCCATATTTTTCTAATCCAGAAATATAAAATGCAGTCATATCTCTAGAAGTGAATGCATTACTATGTGCACCCGTTTCATCTATTTCTTTACTTATATCTAAATATGTTCTTTTCTCTGTTCCTTTGAATGTTGTGTGCTCTAAAAAGTGAGCAATTCCTCTATTGTTATCATTTTCAGACATAGAACCTGTTTTACATACAACTACTATAGTATCCATCGGTACTCTACTTTTCTCGTATATAAGTTCAAGTTTTGTGTTGTAAATATATTTCTTTATCATTTTTCCTCAGTAAATTAAAAAGTATTGAATTACAAACATTATATCAATTTTGTTTGCATTATTCAAGTTTTAATATATATTATATTAATAACACGCGCGCGAGGTTTTATCTATGGAAAACACTAAAGAACAATTAAGAATTAAGATGAAAAATATTTTAAAAAATATTGATTCAAGAGAACAAAAAGAAATAACTGCAACTGAAAATTTAATTAATTTTATAGATACTTATAAATACAAAAAAATAGCTATATTTTTGAATTTTAATAATGAAATATCTACTGAAATGTTGCAGATGTTTTTACTTTCAGAAGGTTTAAATACTTATGCCCCAAAGATAGTAAATAATACGTTAGAATTTGGAAAAATAGATTTTGGTGATGAATTTAAAATAAATAATTTTGGTATACAAGAACCTCTTATTTCAGAACCTATATTTAATTTTGACGCAGTAATAACACCTTTCTTAGCTTTTGATAAATATAAGTATAGATTAGGTTATGGTAAGGGTTTTTATGATAAATATTTTTCAAAATATAATGGCGTAAAAATAGGATTTGGTTTCTCTGAACAATTCATAGAAACTCTTCCTCATTCTATTAATGATGTTAAATTAGATTTTATTGTAACTGATAAATTTTTATTTTAATTTTTTTTACTTTCTTTTGGTTTTGGATAGTTAAAATTATATTTTTTTCCATCTATAATAACGTTGTAATAAATTGCAGCATCTCTTTTTGCTTCATTTAAATCCATGTCTATATAATTTCCACATTCTTTTGGGCTACAACCAGGAATTTCTCCTTCATATTCTGCTATATAATCAAATGTTCTTTCTATTAATGGAAGTATTGTTTCAGTATCAACATTTCCTTCTACTATTAAATAAAAACCTGTTCTACATCCCATCGGTCCAAAATAAATAATTTTATTTTTCCATAATTCATCATTTCTTAAAAACATACTACCTAAATGTTCTATTGCATGAATACTACCTGTAGTCATTACAGAATCATCAACATCATATGGTTTTTTCATTCTTATATCAAATGTTGTTAAATATTCATACCCTACTTTATCAATTCTTGATATATATAATCCCTGTTTTAATCTTAAATGATCAATTTTAAAACTATCTATTTTTTCCATATTATCCCTCTTTTTTATGGTTTTTGTTATAAATAATATAATTTTTTTATTCATTTTTAGCAAGTATTTATACATTTCTTTTATATAAATTTTTTCTCATTTTTTCTCATTAATTACCCTTTTTTATTGACAAACATATTTTTAGATATTATTATATTCAAGCAATTATATATTTATATATACGAATTAGCCCCTTGTAATATCAATATTGGTTGTAATTTATAATAAGGAGAATTTAAATGAATACATACATGGCAAAGCCAGCAGAAGTTGTTAGAAAATGGTATATTGTAGATGCAACAAATGTACCACTTGGAAGATTAGCTTCTCAAGTTGCTTCAATTTTAAAAGGTAAAAATAAACCAACATATACACCTAATGTAGATACAGGCGATTATGTTATTGTTATCAACACAGATAAAGTTATTTTAACTGGTAAAAAGAAAGAACAAAAATATTATCGTCATTACACTGGTTATATTGGTGGTATGAAAGAAGTTAGATATGATAAATTACTTGAACAAAAGAGTGATTTTGCAGTTCAAAAGGCAGTTAAAGGAATGTTACCAAAGAATAGTATTGGTAGACAAATGATTAAAAAATTATTTATCTATAAAGATTCTACTCATCCACATTCAGCACAAAAGCCTGAAGTTTTTAATTTATATTAATAGAGGTGAAAAATGGCAAAGAAAATTACTAAAAAAATACAATATTTTGGTGTTGGAAGAAGAAAAAAATCTGTTGCTAGAGTTGTTCTTACCCCAGGTGGAAATGATACTATTTTAGTTAATAAAGTTCCATTAGAAGAATATTTTAAAAATGATTATCAAAAATATGTTGCTAATCAATCTGCTGTTTTAACAAATGCTAAGAGTAATTATACTATTACAGTTAATGTTAAAGGTGGCGGTTTATCAGGTCAAGCAGGAGCTGTTAGACATGGTATTGCTAGAGCTTTAATTTCTGCAGATTATTCTTTACGTCCTGATTTAAAGAAAGCTGGTTTCTTAACAAGAGATCCAAGAATGAAAGAAAGAAAGAAATATGGTCTTCATAAGGCTAGAAAAGCTCCACAATATAGTAAGAGATAATTTAATTTATTGTTTATTATATGTAAACTTGAGAGTAGATAAAACTACTCTCTTTTTTTATATTTTTATTGAAAAAATTGCACTTATATGCTAATATTTATTATCTATGGAAAACAAAAATTTTAATATATATGATATTGATAATATTATAAAGCAAGAACTATTTAATAAACTTAGTTCTGCTGAATATATGTTATGGATTGACCCTTTAAAATTATATAGTATTGATGATTCTAAATTAATATATTGTGCACAAGATGATAAAACTTGTAATACTTTAATTGAAAATTATCAGACTATCTTTATGGAAGCTATTTTTAAGAATAAATTACCATTTAATGATATATCATTTATTCCACTCTCTTCTAATTTTATTCAAAATAATAATGAATCAAATAATAATAATAAACCAAAAATTAATCCATTTATTTCTAAATATACATTTGATAATTTCGTTTGTGCTGATAGTAATAGAATGGCTTTAACATCTGCTTTAGCAGTAGCTAAAAATCCTGGAGTAAGTGATAATTTATTATCTTTAAATCCATTATATATATATGGTGGTGTTGGATTAGGTAAAACTCATTTATTACATGCTATTGGTAATTATTTATTTGAAAATAATAATAACTTAGTTGTTATCTACTCTACTGCTGAAAAAATATCTCTTGAATATTTTTCTTCATTATCAAATTTTGCATCAAATAAAAATGGATATAATATAACAAGACAAAAATATAGTGTTTGTGATGTATTAATGATTGATGATATTCAGTTTATTCAAAAGAAAAAAGGTTTACAAGAATTCTTTTTTAATATCTTTAATGACTTATATCAAAGTGGTAAACAAATAGTATTAGCTAGTGATAGACCACCAAGTGAAATTAATGATATCGAAGATAGATTAAGATCTAGATTTGAAAGTGGTTTATTAACAGATATTTCTACTCCAGAATTAGATACGAGAATAAATATTATAAAAAAGAAAATTTCAAATTCAAATATAGAATTAGATGATTCTATTATTAATTATATTGCTGAAAAAGTTAATACTAATATTCGTGAGTTAGAAGGAACATTAACTAAAGTTTTAATGTTTATGAAAATTAACAATAATACTGTTTCAATAGATGATGTTAGAAAATTAATTCAAAATTCTACAACAAGTAATAGTACTGTAGATAGTGATAAAATTATAAACTGTGTAAGTCAATATTTTAAAATTTCTACATCTTCTATTATAGGAAAAAAGAAAACTAAAGATGTTGTTTTAGCTAGAATGTTTGCTATTTATTTAATATGTGAATATTTAGATTTACCTTTAATTAATATTGGACAAATATTTGGAGGAAGGGATCATACAACAATAATGTATTCTAGAGATAAAATAAGTAATCTTATTAAAAAAGATGAAGAATATGCTCGTAGAATA
>JAIKVY010000137.1 GCA_024685275.1 Clostridia bacterium | reverse complement strand
TGAAACAACTGTCAAAGCTGTTGTATGGTTAGCGAAAATCCCAAAACTTGCACCTGTGTTTTCTACAGCAGTTAAACTCAATACACCTTTAATAATGTCAATTTTGCCGTTTTCAACACACAAGCCATATACATATTTTTTAGTTAATAAATCCGCTGCAATTAATACACCAACGATTAATAACTCTAGTAAGCACATCAACCATCTTCTTTTGTCTTTAACAGCTTCTAAGAAATTTTCTTTTATTTGTTTTCCGTTTATTTTTGTTTTTTCCATTCTAAATGTTATAATTCCTTTCACCAAATATTTTTCTGCCAATTCTCACCATATTAGAGCCACATTTAGCAGCAATTAAATAATCATCTGTCATTCCCATAGATAAATATTTAAAAGTATTGTTTTTAAGCTTTATAAATTTTTCATATACACTAGTAAATAGTGGTTCTAATGTATCTTTATCTGCTATCGGAGCTACTGCCATAAGACCGCATATCTCTAATCTATCTAATTTTGAAAATTGATCAATAATAGAATCTATATCTTCTAAAAATACTCCACTCTTTTGTTCTTCTTTTCCAGAATTAACTTCAATAAGTATTTTTTGTTTTACGTTCTTTTTTATACATTCGTTATTGATTTTTTCAGCAAGTTCAATTCTATCAACGCTTTGTATCAATCTTACTTTACCAACTAAATATTTAACTTTATTCGTTTGTAATGAGCCAATGTAATCCCAAACAATGCTTTCATCGTATTTACTAGTAAACTCTTGTACTTTATTTTCTCCAGCAACATTAACTAATCCAGTATTAATGCATTCTTTAATTTCTTCAATACTTCTAGTTTTTGTGGCTGCAACAATCTCTATTTCTTTTGAAATATTATCAAGTTCTTTTCTTATCTCAATTAAATTAGTTTCTATGTTACTCATTTGTTTACCTTAAGTAATTAATTACTTAATTTTATCATTATAAAACAACTTTATCAAACTATATTTACGCGTAAAAACATTATCACAATACTAAATTAGTGATATACATATTCTTTTAGCAATTGATTGTTCTTTATGATATATCGACTATTCTTTATTCTCTAATAAATTTATAGTAAAAATACTTAGTTCTATTACCTTAAATGTTTTCTTCTCTCCAGGATTAATTTCCTTTTCATATTCTCTAGATTGAACTCTACCTTTTATTTTTACTTTATCTGATATCTTTAATTTTGATAACGTTTCCGCTGTTTTTTCCCAAGCAATACATGGAATATAATCACACTTAAATGTTTTTCTATTAACTGCTACCATAACATCGGATATTACTCTATTTTTAGGAGTATTCCTTAACACTGGTTTTTTGCAAATATACCCCATTATATATACTTCGTTTGTGTCTTCTACTTTTTCATCTTTAATTAGTTCAATATCCCATGAAACATATATCAAAATTTGAAGTTGAGTTTTATTTATATCCTCATTAAAGATATTATATGATCTAAGGGAACCTTTTATTTTTATATTATTCCCTACTTCTATTTTTTCAACAATGTTTCTTTCTGATGTGATAAAAGGAATCGAATCTATTTCTTTGCTCTTTCTAACAGATTTAATAACGCCTTTATAAAATTTTTCACCTCTATACTCATGTGAAAAATCAAAACTATCTAGACTACCTGTTACCTGAACAAAATTTAATTCATCTTTTATTATTTTATCCATAAACTATTTTATTTACCCTTAATATCGTGCCTGAAATGCATCCCATCAAAGTTAATATTGCGTATGTTTTTATACACATTATTAACGCATTCTTCTTTAGATTTTCCTATCGAAGAAACAGCTAACACTCTTCCTCCACTCGTTCTTAACTCGCCCTCAACAAGTTTAGTACCTACATGATAAATATTAACAGTATCATCTATTTTTCCAATACTTATTCTTATGTTTTTTACATACTCTAAAGGATATCCTCCACTTGTTAAAACAACACAAACGCCACATTCATTAGCGTAATCAAGTTTCATTTGCCCAACTTTCTTATCTATCATTGCATCAAATATATCTAACAATGGTGTTCTTAATTGTGGAATTATAACTTGACTTTCAACATCAGGGAATCTCGATACAACGTCAACTAGTACAGCATCACCAGAAGGAGTAATAATTACATTTAAACCAATCATTCCAACATATGGGAATCCTTCTTGTTTCATTGCATCAATAAGCGGTTTAGCAATTTTAGAATATGTTTTTTCTTCTACTTCTTTTGTATATTTAGAACAAGGAACAGTTGCACCCATTCCTGCAGTATTAAGTCCTAATTCACCATCGAATACTCTTTTATAGTTTTCAACTGCTGGAAGTAATATAATATCATCCCCATCAGAAAAACCTGGTATGATTACATTTTCACCTTGTATGTATTCTTCTATGCAAACTTTTCTTCCTGCATCTCCAAATGTTCTTATTACCATCATATCATACAAAGCATTTTCTGCTTGCGTGTATTTACTACAATACATTATTGCCTTACCAGCACTTCTTCCATTAGATTTTACTACTAATGGGAATTGTTTATTTTTGATATAATTCTTTGCTTGAGCGTAATCAGAAAAAACTCTGTATTCTGGACTTGGTATATTATATTTATGGATTATACTATTAGCATATTCTTTGTTTGTTTCTAGTTCAGCACATTTTGCGCTACAACCAATAACTTTTAAACCTTTTTCTTTTAATTTATCAGCAAATCCTTTTTGTAATAATTCATCTGGACTAACAATAACTAATTTAATATCACTATTATCATCTATATATTTTTCTATTTCATCATAATTGTTAATATTTATATTACTAGGGCATGTTGCTATTTCCTGTATTCCTCCATTGCCTGGTATACAATGAATTTTATCAACCCTTGAATCTTTGCTTAATTCAACAGCATATGCATGCTCTCTTCCTCTTGAACCAATAATAAGTACTTCCATTTTTTATCTCTCTTTTGTATTTATTTTCTATTTTACAATTAAAATGTAAAACTGTCAATTTTTAGCCATTTTTTAAAGTTTATACATTATTTAAATACTATTATAATTAATTAACAATTGTTAAATAATTACGTTAATTTACTAGCTAACAACCTTCACTATATCTTCATGTATAACCAAATCTGCCATATAATCATACATAGTTTCTTGTAAGTTAATTAACACCTTTGTTCCTTTAAAATATACAAATATTTCATTTGCTGGAGAAACTACTAAACTCGTTCCAACAGTAATTAAACAATCAGCTTCTTCTATACACCTAAATGCTCCGCTAAATACATCTGTGTCTAATGGTTCTTCGTATAAAACAACATCTGGTTTTATTAATCCTCCACAAACATCACAAATAGGTAATTCTTTGGAATTAATAATATAATCTAAATTAAAAAATTTGTGACATTTGGTACAATAATTCCTTTGAATTGAACCATGTAATTCATATATTTTTTTATTCCCTGCTACTGAATGAAGTCCATCAATATTTTGTGTTATTATTCCTATTAACTTTCCTTGTTTTTCTAACTCTGCAAAAAATTCATGTGCTTTATTTGGCTTAGCATCTTTGTATATCATTTTTTCTTTATAAAATTTATAAAATAACTCTGGTTTTTGAATAAAAAAATGATGGGAAATGATTTCTTCTGGTGTATATCCTTTATAATCTTTATCACTATATAACCCATTTGAACTTCTGAAATCAGGAATACCACTAGCACAACTTATACCAGCCCCTGAAAATAATACTATCTTTTTAGATTTTTCTATTATTTTTTTTAAATCTTCATTCATATAATCCTTTATATATAATAACTATCTTGCCTGCTCATTACTTGTATTCATAAACATACATAAAACTAAAGGCATTTTAACATTATACTTAATTTTTGAGAATTTCTTAGATTCTTCTTCTTGCTCACTGAAAATATCATACATATATATAGTATTATTGCTATTACCTGGACTTCTTGTTATTACTTTTGTAACAATATTTTCGCCATCTATAACTTTATACTCGCATCCTTTTAATATTGCATAATCTGATACTTTAATTTTTGAGAAGTAACTACTATATCCTTCAATTTCGGTATATGAAAGTATATACACACTATCATTTGTGTTACTTTGTTCAAGCCATGGCATATCATCAACACTAACTAAAGTTGGATCTCCTGATCTATATCCATTTGCATTTCTAATCTTATACATTTCTAATCTATTAAGTTCATATTCTGAGAAATAGTTTGTTGTAAGTAATGTATTATTAATAAACTGTCTGATTGAAGAATATTCCCAATTATTTAAGTAAATAGTAGCGCTTTCTCCATTTATTAATCCTTCAAATGTATTAGATGAAGTATTAAATACAGATAAGTCTAAAATAGTATCACAAATTAATGTTGTATTATAGTTTGCATCGGTTACAATATTCCATCTAATTTTTTGTACAATGAAATAATATGGGATTTTTTCATTTAATTCATTCTTAGCTTTATACTCTATTCCTTCAAATATAAAATCATTATCAAAATATACTCTCATATATCTATTTGTTCTGTTTTCATCATTGTTATTAAAGTAATAGCCAGAACCATCTGTTGCAGGTTGGAAATCAAACCCATCAGTATCTCTAACAAACTCTTGTGGATACTCACCTAAATATAGATATTTTGAGCCATCATCATCTGTATAAATATCAAGATTATTAATTGGCTTGCTTGACCATTTAGCTACTAAATTAACTTTACTTTTAATCTGGCTTGGATCTAATTCTGTTATAATAACATTTTCTTGGCCAGCAACATACCAACCTTCAAATATATAGAAATAACCATCACCTACTCTCGTTGGAGCATATAGAGGCACTTTTTGTGTTTCGTTTTCATAAATTGTTCTTCTATTTAATGGAGAATTATATAATTGTTCACCAGGCGTATTTTCACCGATAGTATAGTTAATATCATAACTACTTCCAGATGTGATTCTTTCCCAAACGGCAACTACACTTATGTCTTTATATATATAACAATTAAATGTCTCATCATTACTTAAGAAATATTTTGGATCGCTTTCATTGTATTCATGTTTATCTTCATCATATAGATACCAGCCCTTAAATGTATAATTTGCTGAATCATTAATTGTTACTTTAAAACTCCAATAATTTGATAAATAGTATGGGCTAAGACTATCATTATCAAATTCAAATGAATAAACTGCTGATCCAGCTACTGGATTTGTATTATACACCGTTGCTTTAAATTGAAGCCATTTTGCATACAATCTAACCTCATTTTCCTCATCGCTTAAGCTTCCAATATTCTTATATGCAACATCTACTGTTCTATTGTAAACATAGAATTTATTATACTCATCAGCGATTAAGTTAGGATCAGTAATTTCTGTTCTTTCGCTTATTAATTCTCCTCTATAGTTATACCAACCAGCAAATACACTTTCACCTTGTTTTTCACTTCCACTTTCTAATGAAAAGTCCATTAAATCTTTAATAACACCAATTCTTTTTGCTGTTGAAACCTTTTTATCAAGAACTAAACGTAAAACAAATTTATTATTTGAATCATCTGCCACTTTAGATCTTATTCCAAATTTATATACCTTTCCTTGTTCAACAGATATTTGATATGAATAATTATCATTGAAGTTAATCATTTTTACTTCGTAATATGTATATCCATAGATATTTAAAATTGACTCTTTCTTAGTTAATTCATTTCTTGAAAGAACCGTTAAAGTACCATTATATGGAGCTACAAAATATACATATTGCTCCATTGTTGTAGGAACAATCTTTTTATCATCCCCATTTGCAAATACAATATTGTTGCTTGTCACTGTATTGTTTATATCTATACCATCATCTACTTTTATCCATTTAGCATATAAAACCATATCAACATATATTGGTCCTTCAAAATTATATTCTTGTTTGCATGCTTCATCCTTGAACCATCCACCAAATATATATCCATTCCATATTTCACCAATGAATTTATCATTGTATTTTAATATGTCTCCAATATGCATTGTTACTTCTTCATTCTCTGCGGAAATAGTACTATTATTGATGTTATATTCAATCCTTACATAAAAATCTGCATCAGATATACTTATGTAATCCTTAGCCTGTGAATCAATATCAACACTTAAAACATATTTACCATACCTAGAACTATATAAAACATCCTTCACCGGTTTATTGATTACAAGTTGTTTGCTATTTGTCACTACAGTTTCATTGTTATCGAACCAACCAACATGAGTAAATTCTTCATATGCATCATTTGATTCCAAGAATATTTCAACAAGCTGCCCAACACTACTACCTACTAAGCCATAGTATCTTTCAAGACGTCCATATCTTCTTATACTTAGTCCTGAAATTTCTCCAATTAAATTCAATCTACTATCTATTTCAGAATAAATAATTTGATATGAGTACCCTTGAATATCTTTTTCTTCAATTTCGACATATCCTTTGGAAGTATCATAGTACACTTTATTGTTAGATGAATCCGTTCTAACAAAATCTACTTTTAATTTGTTGATATAATCAAATTCAACTCTAATAACATATGAATACCCAGATAAATGTGTCGTATCATATTTGGTATATGCATAATATTTTACTCCATTTTCATATCTTTTCGGATATACTGAAAAATCAAATGAATTAACTCTATTTTGATTTCTAAATTCAGAAAATCTTGGTTCTAGTGTAGTAGTGAATCCTTCATATTTAATATATCTACTATCAGCATTGGTTAATGCTCCATTAGAAAACCATCCTTCAAATATTCTTCCATTATTTACAACAACTTCAGCTACACCAGTAAATAATGTTGTATTATCAGTTCTATACCCATATAGAAGTGTAGAACCATCATCTGCATTCATATTGGTTTTAGAAAAACCTAAACCTGTAACAACAGAATAATGTGCGACAAATTTCATTTGGTTTCTTCTTACACTACTCTTTGGTATTACAAATTCATATTCATATTGATAACTTATATCTTCCTCATAAGGAATATCATTACCTACTTCATAATATATATACTTCCATCCATCAAATACAAAATTATCATATTTCTTAGCAACTAATCTAACAATATACTGTTGATTTTCTGAATCTTCTCTAAATTCATAATGTGTTAATTGAGCACTTGCTGGAATTCCTTGCCCTGTTGCACTTATATCTATTTCTATTTCATTTCTAATCCATTTTGCGATTATAGATTCATAATTAATTGATTGATCATTTAATTCATATGTAAATACTGGTTCGCTACTTATTTTTACACCTTCAGAATTAAACCATCCAGCGAAAATATATCCTGCATACACAAATTCATTATCATAATTAAAGTCTTCATATGCTTTTAACACTACATTTGTTTTTTGAGTATTCTCGTCAACTATCTCGCGATATGAGTACGATTTTATGTATACATCAGCATTAGTATATATGTGGCTTTCCAATTTTAACCACCTTGGGTTTAATGCAAAT
This sequence comes from Clostridia bacterium, assembly GCA_024685275.1. Classification (GTDB taxonomy): domain Bacteria; phylum Bacillota; class Clostridia; order Christensenellales; family DTU072; genus CAG-1782. Next base: position 13,796 of record JAIKVY010000137.1, on the reverse strand, counting down.
GTAGGATTATCTGTAATTTGGTTGTATTCATATGACATTCCATCAATTATTAACTGATATTCTCGAGTTTCTTCTTGTTGTAAAGATTGAGGTGGAATCACACTCAGTTTAAGAATAAAATCGTTTTTCTCAATAAATAAAATATCATCCTTAAACCAACCTAAGAATAAATAACCATCTATATTTTTTGCAGAAAATTTTACTTCTTTAGTATATGTTCCACCAGTAACATTTCTTGCTGTCGCTACATACGAATATGCTTCACTTTGCACTATATCTATGTTAGGTTCAACTAAAACATTAACTCCTAAATTAGTACTTACAAATGACCACGATGGATACAAATCATATGATAAATCTTCAACTTTGATTGAATACACTAACTGATTTGATAAATATTCATTTGTTCCCTTTTTAAACCATCCTAAAAATTCAAAACCCTGATTTTGTTTAACGTGTAAAATAACTCTTGGGCCATCTTGTTCTTGATAGTACACATAATGAATATCTCCTGCAATATCATAGTTAATTGTGCTTGATTCATCATGAACATCTATATCCAAACGTTCCCTGTAGTTAGTGCTTTTCCATATTCCGAAAAATTTGTTACTACCCACTTTATCTACATCTATTACATATCCAATTTTGAAATATCCATCTAAAAGAATCATATCATCGATGTAATCTAAGTCTGTAACAACTCTTCTTTCTTTATACACTTCATACAATTCTTCCATAGAAAGATTTGTATCTATTGATTCAAGATCAACATCATGGAATAAACCGTAATAATAATATCCGTAATAATTTTCTCCATCAAAACGGTTTTTCTCAGTTGCAATTGTTAAAACACATTTTTCAGAATATTTTCCTTCTTCGTCTCCAAGTTTATAGCCATAACTACCATAACTTCCATAATGGCTATTTTCTTGTCCATCAAAAATTGAACATTTTATTGCATAATCATCAGTAATTGGTGAAAATTTAGCAACATAGTACGGTGAATAATAGAACAAATTAGGCGTATATGATAAATCATAAGATAACCACTCACCATCTGCATTATACCATCCTTCAAAAATATAACCATTTTTTACGGTTGTTGTCATTGTATATTGGAAGTTTGCATCATTGTAAATATTGTACGTTACAGTTTGAACACCAGTAGTTGTATTGTTAGTGGTTTCGCCATAACTATAATATACTTTTTGAGGGACAGCATCTTCATCTTCAGTTTTAACAAATTTTCTAATTCCATTTACTTCATCATTGACAAATTCATAATAATTTCTATGTTTAGGGTATGTTATCGTATCAGTAATAACACTATATGTACCTTGGTGAATATCTATTTCGTAATACAAAGGTATATATGCACACACATATTCAATTCTTTCACTTGGGACATCTACATCTATGACATAATCATATGAAACATTTTCACCGGTTTTCTTATCGAACCAACCTAAGAATACATAATCATTGAATGGTTCACATTTTAATTGAACTTTATCAAGTGATGTTAATCCTACAAAACTTGAATCTTCTCCATAAACTGATGCGTATAATTGTTCACCGCTATCATTTACTGTATATTTAACTGAACCAGCATTATAAAAACTGCTTGAAATATTTATTGTTGATTCTCCACCAATAACTTCTATTTTGTTTTTATATTTTGTTTCGCTTTGATTATTCTTCTCATATGTAATACAAGATACTATGTTGTTAATTCCAAAAATATCTGGATCGGTATCATTTGTTACGACATCTGGATCGGTATATACGCTTATCTTATCAATCATTTTTTCATCCAAAATTGAATTTAAAGTAAACGAGTAATTATATATGATTACTTTTGTCCCATCATATTCATACCATCTTCTACCGACAAATACAAATTCACTCTCTCCATATGAATTTACTTTAGTAATTCTATAATCACCTGATAGTGAAATATAATAGAGCTTTATTACAAAAGAGTAATCGTTTTCAGCATCAAACATAGTAGCTGTAGGTGTAATATTGAATGATGAATTATAATCAACGATATCTTGTTCATTAACTTGATATTCAAATCTTATAAAGCAGTAATCTTCATCTGATAATGTTGATAATTCAATTTCTTTATTCAAAATACAATTACCAAATCCTAAAACATTATCGTCTAAATCGTTTGTTTCAGTTAAAACGCCATCAACATAAATTTCACTCTTAATTTTATAAACCGTCCAATATGTGTTAAAGATATATGTATTATTTGTTAAATTGATAATTGTTGATTCATTATCTCTGTTTAAATCATTTTCCCCTTCTTTTATTCTCCATTCTATGAAAGAATAAGAAGATTGGCTTCTTCCTGTTATAACTATTTGCTCTCCAGAATTAACATTTCCATACAAATTAAAATTATTAGATTCGATTGAAATTGTAACATCGAATGTATTATCTAGCTCACCTTGTAAATAAGAATTAATTGTTGCTGTATACCATCTTTCAAAAACAATTATGTTATCTGTCATACTATCAACAACAAAATTTCTATCCATAGAAACTAAATTTCCATCAATGTACCAACCAGCAAAAATGTATAATTTTCCATTATTTCCAGGTAAATATTTATTATTAATATTCGTTGTAATAGATTTTCCTTCTCCATATGGAACATTCATCATTCTCGTCTTATCATTTTGTCTAACACCATCGACTAAAACAAATGCATTTAAATTAAGATTTCTTGGAGAATATTTTGCTTCTAGAGAAATATTTTCGTAATATGTCCAGTTTTGTAAAGAAACACCCCTCTCATTTGTTACTTGCGTATTATCATCATCAAACCACCCAATAAATGTATATCCTTCCTTCACTGGAACAGGCAACTCAAATGGTGAATAATAAACTATGCTTGGAATTGCACCAGAAATTACCCCGCCTTGAGGATCTAAAACTGGAATAAATGTTTTTATATCAGATATCGCATGTAATATGACATCATGATTTACTTTATCTTTGCTAAAATCCCAATTTGCATTGGAATACGTATTAGATTCATCGTAATATTCTCTCCATACGATTTTTAATGTTTCAAGGGTATAATCAGGTTCAGCTATTAGATTTCCTTTAATAACCATTTGTGTAGATAAAACTTTATCATCAATTCCGACAAACGTAACTGTACATTGTGCTTCCCTATTAACTAGCACCTTATACTTTTTTGAGATACTTGAATTTGTAAATATTGCCAAGTAGTATGTATTTGTTCCCTCTGATAAATCTGTAAGGTTACAAATATTTGCTTCTGCAACTGGTAAAGAGCAACCTTCATCATAGAATAGTTGATATGACCAATTGTTTCCTTGTAGTAAAACTTTGTTAGTTAAGACTAAGCTAGTAGTTGTATTTGATAAATTAAATGAAATTGTATTTGTTCTATCATCAACTGTAAATTCTGTTCCAAGAATATCGATAACATTATTTAGCTTCCATTGAGCAACTAACATTATATTTTCATCGATTGGTGTAGAAAAATCGAATATATCTAAGCTATCATCTCTCTTCCATCCAACCAACTGATATTTATCACGACTAACAGATGGAGCACTAACTTTCTCACCTGTTTTTACTGTAACTGTTTTTGTTGAGGATGAATCTGAAAAGAAACCACCATTTGCATTGAACTCTACTGTTGAAGTAAACTCATCTCCTGAATCAACTGGATCTATAACTGTAATCTGAGCTTCCTTATTTCCTACTTCACCACATGCTAACAATAAGGTAGCTAAAAGTAAAATACTTAAAAACACTAATGCTAGTTTAGATATTTTAGAAATATTTTTCAAAGCTCCTCCTGAATAACATGAGCAAGTTATATATTAATATATAAATTATATTTTTTAAAAACGCGCGTGTCAATATTACACTTGAAATAATAAATTACTATTATATCTAAAATCCTTCTGCTCATGGTTAATAAACTAATTGGATTTTAACATTTTGTTTTCTAAGTATTTCGTTTTAAAATATGTATAAAATAAATGTACACTAGAGGACATGAAAATGATTGAAGTAAAAAATTTGTGCAAAACATATACGATTAAGAAAAGTAATGAAGTAACAAAAGCACTAGATGATGTATCAATATGCTTCCCTGAAACAGGAATGGTTTTCTTACTGGGTAAAAGTGGCTCTGGCAAATCTACTCTATTAAATGTTTGTGGAGGTCTTGATAAACCAGATAGTGGAGAAATTATCATTATGGGAAGAAGTAGCAAAGATTTTACTGCAAGCAATTTTGATAGTTATAGAAACACATATGTAGGCTTTGTTTTTCAAGAATATAATATTTTAAATGAGTTCTCAGTTTCAGAGAATATAGCCTTAGCATTGGAACTACAAGGCAAAAAGAATAACAAAGAAGCCGTTGCTAACCTTCTAAAAGAAGTTGATTTAGTGGGTTTTGAAAGTAGAAAACCAAATACTCTATCTGGTGGACAAAAACAAAGAATTGCTATTGCAAGAGCATTAATTAAAGATCCAAAAATAATTATGGCTGATGAACCAACAGGTGCACTTGATAGTAAAACTGGAAAACAAGTACTTGATACGTTGAAAAAGTTATCAGAAAAACGTTTAGTAATTGTTGTTTCTCATGATAGAGAATTTGCTGAATATTACGGTGACCGTATTATTGAATTAAAAGATGGAAAAATAATTAGAGATGAAACCAAGAATAAATTAGAAGCAAATGATTTAACAGATGGAATTAAACTAATTGGAACAAATACTTTAAGTATTAAAGATGTTCAATCACTAGATAATGATGCAAAACAAAAAGTAATCGATTTTATATCTAGTGCTGAAGGTAATCTTATTGTCTCCAACGAAACAAATATGATTGAATCATTTAAAACTGCTAATAGAATTGATGATAATGATAGAACCGAAATATTTGAAGATTCAGCAACAACAAAAAATCCTTTGTTTGTAAAAAAATACGAAAATGATGAAACTAATTTTATAAAATCCCATATGCCTTTTACTAAAGCATTTAGAATGGCTTTATCTTCTCTTAAGATTAAAAAATTTAGATTAGCTTTAACAATTATCTTATCAACAATAGCCTTCATTTTATTTGGAGTCGCTTCAAGTTTAATGACATATAACGAATATGATGTTCAAAGACGAAGCCTTGAAGAATCTGATTATTCAGGGTTAATTGTTAATCAAGTTTACTCATCAAATATAAGTATTCCATTTCTTGATTTTTCAGAAAATACATACTTTACGGATACCGAAATCAAAGATATGTATGCCAAATTTGGAAATAATACTTTAGCAGCTTTTATGACAACCAGCTCATCTTACTCAAGTATATATGTTCAAAATGTAATGCCGACTCATGAAACATTAACTTGTTATACATATACTTCATCTATTAATGGATTAGCTATTTCAGGTGATAATAGTCAATACAGAACCTCAAAACTAATTAGTGGTTCATATCCTACAAAAGCTAATGAAATAGCAATATCAAAATGGTATGCTACCTGCTTAATTAACAATTCAATTCAAAACGTTTATACAAATCAATTAGTATCACCTAAAACTATGAATGATTTAATCGGAATCACACTTAAAGTTTATTTTGATAAGCTTAATATTCCTTTCTTACCTCTTAAAATTGTTGGAGTTTTTGAAGGAAGTTCAATTCCATATAATTATGCGGATTCAAAGGCAATGGAATCTATGAGTTCAGAAGAATTATCTAATTACAAGCAATTTGTCTCAGATACAGATAATTTATTCTTCCTTGTTTCTGATAACTTTTATACATATCTATCAACTCATAGTATTCTTGATACATCAAACCCATATGATATCTTAGGAAATGAATTCGATCAATATCTCTCTTTAATTAATACATCGGATTTCTATATTGATAAATTTACTGTAGAAAATGAAAGTGATATTTATTCTGTTAAATATTTTAACAACAATAAAAATAGTTTAAGCAAAGGTGAATTAGCTGTTACATTGTTAAGTATTTTGACTCATATAAACATGAATGAAGCTAGCTATTTAAATAACTGGTTTAACAATAACAAACAACAATTTGAAGCCTTATATACTACCCTTGAAAGTAAACTAGATAGTTTAATAGATTTCTCTTGTGAATATACTGTTGAGTATCCTAATTATTTGCAGTTAAAAGAACAACTAACAAATCCTGATTTAACAGCGAATGAGTTAGCAGAAATTCAATTATCAATTAATACAATTAAAAATTTCTGGAAAACAAGCTGTCACACTTCATATGCTTTCACAAAAAATGTTACTGATATCTTAAATAATCTATTGAATGAAGATCCAAACACAAATGCATTCCAATTATTAGAATTGTTTTTAAATACTAATGAATATAAAAAGTATTTTGAAAATGAAGAGAAAAATAGTGTTGATTTATTAATTACCAATTTAGTAAATGCTATTTGCCAGAAATATACACAAGAAGAACTTGTGATTACGCTTCTAGATGATAATGGATTAAATATAAACTACTCTATTGCAGGTATAGTTTTATTTGATGATTATGTAAATAATTTTACATTTTTTCAAACAGGGTACACTGTTGTAAATAAAAATAATTTGAAAGAATTAAATGGTGGATATAATTATTATAATTATTTAAACAATCCAAATGGCTCATATGAACTATCTGATACATACTATTCTTCAATTTATGTTCAAATTGCAAATAACAATACTAAAAAGCTATTTGATATGATAACTAATGGATCTACTAAAACATTAAAAGTTAATAACTCTCTTATTGATAAAGTTTCAATGATAACATCTCTAGTGAATGTTTTAAAGAAAGTCTTTTTATATACTGGAATTGCAATTGCTCTATTCTCTGCTTTACTTTTATTCAACTTTATTAATGTTTCAATCCATTCAAAAGAAAGAGAAATCGGTGTACTTCGTGCTGTTGGGGCTAGAGGAACAGATGTATTTAAAATATTCTTCTCTGAATCACTATTTATTACAACAATATGTTTAGTTATTTCAATAATTGTATCTGCCATAATTGTATTATCAATTAATAAAACAATAGTAAATGAATTAGGCTTTACTATTAAGATATTAAACTATGGAATAGTTTCAATTGCTATGATGGTAGGAATTTCAGCTGCAGTTTCATTTATAGGAACATTTTTCCCAGTATTAAGATTATCAAGGAAAAAACCTGTTGATACTATGAGATCTGTGACTTAATTGAACCACTTATATTCTAATTATTCAATTTACAGTTTTTTAACTATCTCTCTACAACATTTTTGAAGTTGTATGAATACTTCATCAAAGTTTCCATAATACCATGGATCAATAACTTCAGTGTTTTCATTGAACGCATATTCAAAAATTAGATGTATTTTATTGTCTGGATCCTCTCTAATTATTCTATTTAAATTACTTAAATTATTGTAATCCATACAAAGAATAAGGCCATATGATGAATAATCATTTTTACTAATTTGGGTTGCCTTATGCGGAAATATAGGTATACCATTTCTTTCTAATTCTCTCTTTGCTCTATAATCGATATCATTATTTAATTCTTCTGTTGATGTTGCCATCGAATAAGCAGATATTTCGTTTTCTTTACCTGCTTTCTTTATTTCATATCTCATTATCATTTCAGCCATAGGAGAACGACATATATTTCCATGACAAATAAATAATATTTTTTTAGACATTGTTATCCACCGTTTTTTACTTATTTTTTAAATAAAAAATCACTCTTTACGAGTGAGTTTGTTTAATAATTCTTAGTTATTTAATACAAAATATTAGTGAGCATTTTCTGCGTATTTTTTTAATGCATCAATATCTTGAATTGTGATTATATCTTTTGTGAAACTAAATATTCCCTCTTCGCGCATATGGATCATTTCTCTTGACATGCTTGGTCTGCTAACATTTAAATATCTAGCCATTCCATTTCTATCTACGCCTAATTTAACAATAAAACTCTTTTGTTCAAGGTATTTTTCATAAATGAATTTTGCGATTTTAGAACGCATACTCTTTAAAGAAATATATTCATTATTAACCATTACGTTAGACATTTCATTGCTTATGTAAATAATAAGTTTTTGTATGAATTTTTTATAACCTTCATTTGACTCGCCAGCTAAATTAAAAATATCTTCTTTCTTTATAACAATTACATTTGTTTCTACTACTGACATTAAATATGTTTGTGCTAAGTTGTTATAAGAAAAACATTGAGGAATACCATAAACATCCCCATCTACATAAGATTGTTTAATTACTTGCTCACCATTCTTTTTAATTTCATATTCAACGAAATCACCTTTCAAAACGACAAAAAGGCTATCTATTAAATCACCTTTTTTAAGAAGAAAATTTCCTTGTTGATAAATGATCAATTTCGCATCTAAAGCGTCAAACAATAAGTCTAACTCTTCATCTGTAAAATCACTGAATATTCCATTTTTTCTTAATTGCTTATGTATTCTCATATTTTGTAACTCTTGCTACAAATTTTAACCTTTAATATGTTGTTTTGTCAATCTTTTAAGCAATAAATGTTGTTTTTATACTCTTTTAAACAAAATAGTTTTCTTATATATTTAATAATATAATTATTAAATGTTGTTAATTTAATGTATTTTTGATATAATCAACTTATCAATCGGAGGAATGATATGAAAATTTATGCTCAACTATTTGATTGTATTAATAAGTTAGGTAAATCTAACTTTATTTCTGGTCCAATTACTATTACAGAATTATTAAAAGAGACTTCTGTAACACCTGATCTATTGGACTATATTTCTACAAATATTTCAAACATTAATTTTTATGATGAATTGAATTATTTTCTTAATCCTAAAAATGATTTTCCTAGTAAACCAGAAGTTGCTATTCCATTTATATATTCTCTATTATTTATCTTCGATGAAAATTACGATGCATTAAATGAGTTAAATTTAGGTTATAATATAAATCAAATTACACTAGAAAAAATACTTGGTGCTAAATACCAAGGTGTTGAAATAAAAGCTGCATATAAACAGTTTATCCTGAATTTATCCAATACTTTATATTCAATGTTGTTTGATTTAACAGAAAAAGAAGAATACTCTGTTTCAAATCAATATAAGGTTTCTGGTAATCCTAGAATTGGCGCTATACAATTCTTTATAAGGGATAATTTAGATGGTGAAGCTGCTGATAAAACTTTAATGATTGTAGATAATATAAATAATGCTATGAAATCAAAAGATAAAGAAAGCGCAAAAAAGAATATTATGCTTCTTATAAAAGTATTTGATGCGTACGGATTAAAAAAGGATGTAATTGATAATTTAATAAATAATTAACTATGGAATTCACTACTGTAGCCATAAATGTGGCAATCATGCTTGCCTATTCTATCCCAGGATATTTATTAATAAAATTAAAAGCTGTTAAGGAAGATGCTATCCCAGCTTTTTCAAAAGTATTAATGTATGTTTGCCAACCGTGTCTATCAATTTACACATTTCAAAAAGTTCAATACACCAAAGAATTAGCGATTAATATGCTAATTTTCTTTGCAATTGCAATCTGTTTTCAAGCTTTAATGCTAGTTATATTAAGATTAATTTATTCGAAAAAATATAATGATGATTTTAAATATAAAGTTGCTGTTGTAACTCCAATTTTAGGAAACGTAGGTTTCTTTGGAATTCCACTCTTAGAATCGCTTTTACCAAATAATCCTGAAGCATTAGCATATGGAGCAGTGTTTATTATTTCATTCAATTTAATTGCGTGGACATTAGGTGCATATTTCTTAACAGGTGATAAATCATTTGTTTCTGGAAAAAAAGCATTTTTAAATCCACCTGTTCTTACACTATTTATTACTCTTCCTTTGTTTTTCACAAAAACAACTATGCCAGATGTAATTCTTAATTGTGTAACTATTTTAGGAAAGTTCACTACGCCTCTTTGTATGATTATTTTAGGGATGCGTTTTGCAACTACAAATCCAAAAGAATTATTTACAAATCCATATACTTATATTTCATCTGGAATAAAACTAGTAATATTCCCTCTTCTAGCTTTTTTAGCAACACATTTTTTACCAATCGATCCAGTAATGAAAACGACAATGTTTATAGTATGCTGTTGTCCAACAGCTAGTGTTGTTCTATCTCTTGCAGAAATTTCTGGCAAAGGTGGTCAAAAAGAAGCTGCTCACGCGATGATTATGAGTACTATGTTTTGTCTAGTTACAATTCCAGTTTTGCTTTTATTAGCGTAACGTTTTATTCAACTATTTCAATAGAAAGATTATCTCCATTTACTGTAATTGAATATAACTGATTTTCTATAATTTCTGTTGATCCAAACATAGCAGTATATTTTGACTTAAATTCATCATTTATTTTAAATAAATAAATGTAGTTATACCCCTCTTCTATTATATGATTTTTAATTTCATCCGCATCTTTTGATAAATTAAATGGATCGCCTGTGTATGGATTATTAGAATCTCTACCATCTGTGTATGTTCCACCAAATTTAAGTCCTGATGAACGAGTTGGTGTAATTAAATATCTTGATGTTAAATATTTAAATACATCATCATTCGTTTCAGAAACAATTACTACATATACATTATCTGTATCTTTTAAATCTTTTGTTTGTTCAACTAACTCACTAAATTCACTCTTAATTTTATTTGAAGTTAGCATTGTAAATCTAGGAGCAACAATGGATAATGCTATTAAAACTCCCAAATAGATAGTTGCTGGAACGGCCCAAACCCACTTTTTAGCATTTATTTCCTTTTCACTTAAATCAACCATAAATAATCTAATTAAATCATAGACTAATATCAATGCAAATCCTAAATAAACATTCAAAGAATATCTAGCATATGATGCTAATATGTAACTTTCATCATAACTGAATGCGAATATGTATTGATATAAAATTCCAATCGCAAAGAAGAAGAATAAAAGATAAAGTAATGCTGCTCTAATTAATCCATATTTAATATTTTTTATTCTTTTACCAATTAATAATCCAAGTAACATGTATATTCCTAAAGTTAAAATATGTGGAATACTCAAATATGTTATATACTCATATTCAAAATTACCGATGAAGAACCTCTTAAAGAACAATGTGTTTATTTCTTTTTGGAAATCGTTTGGACTAAATAACCATTCTTTTATTTCCTCAAATGGAACTTTAGCTCCAAAATCTGCTCTTGTGTTCCAATAATTGCAATATATCTTCCAAGATATCATCACAAACACGATAGCTAATACAGGTATAACTAAATACGCTATTCTAATCTTTTTGCTAAACAATACTTTTATTTTCTCCTTGCCTAAGAAGATAATATCGAACACGATTAAAACTAACGCGAATATTGCTGGAACTATTCCAGCAGTTTTTGTAAGATATACTCCAAAACAACCAAGCGTGATTGATAAAAGAGTAAACCAATCGCTTTTTTCTCTATCAATTGCAAATGAAACATAGATGTATGCTAAATAAATTCCCAACAAAGCATCAACTAAAAGACTCATATAATATGATGTTTTGAAAAGAATTGGTAATGCAAAAACAACTATTGCTGATGCAAAAAATGATAATGATAACTTTTTGTTAAATATTTCAAGTATAGGCATAAGTAATGATATTGATAATATGTTAAATGCAACATAGTTAGTACCACCATATACAGAATTATTAAAGAAATTGAAGGCATAAATAAATACACCCGTTCCTGGTAAATATCTATTAAACATTGTAGTTGTATCACCAATGTTCCCAAAGTTATCATATGAAAACATATTTTTTACAATTAACGCCCAATGTGTTTTTTCATCAAAATCATTAAGAATGATATCTTTTGGAAAAGCAAATGTCATTGCTATAAATATACCAATATAAAAATAAAACAGAGGATTCCTAATTATTTGTTTAATACTATCAACGTATTTGTTTTTATTCTTTCCTAAGAAACAACATACTATAGTAATTAAAAGAAGTATTACACTTACTAGAATGAATGTATATACACCTATATCCAATCTAGTAAATAATCCAGATATATATAAAATCACAATTAAAAATATATTTGCAATTGGAACTACTCTGCCAAATTTCTTTCCACTTAATGTTGAAAAGCTAAAAGAAAATATCATTGTTATAACAAACATTACATATGCACTTAAACTCATAAATAAAATCCCTCTATTTCTTATCTGATAGTTTTTGTATTAGCATTTTTAATGCTCTTCCCCTATGACTCACACTATTCTTTTCTTCACCACTTGCTTCAGCAAATGTTTTATTTAATTCTGTAGAAAAAAAGACTGGATCATACCCAAATCCATTACTTCCTCTTTTTTCATCTATTATATTTCCATATACTTCACCAGTTGTTTCTATGTATTCTCCATTGGGATAATATAAAACAATGCTAGTTACAAACTTTGCTTTTCTATTATTTACATTTTTTAATTTATCTAATAACTTTTTTATATTATTCTCATCGTTATGATCTCCAGCATACCTTGCAGAATAAACTCCTGGTTCACCATTTAATGCTTCAACAACCAATCCACTATCATCGGCTAAAGCTGGAAGATTTGAAAACTTAGATATTGCTTTTGCTTTAATTAATGCATTTTCAAAAAAAGTATCACCCGTTTCTTCTACATCATCATTAAATCCAATCTCTTTAAGAGTAACTATTTCTTCAAAAAAATTACCTAAAATAGATTTCATTTCTCTTATTTTATTCACATTATTTGTAGCTAATACTAGTTTCATCTCCACTCCAGAATAACTGTCTTTATTATTATACATTATTATTCTCTATTTTGATATAGTAATTATCACTTAAGCGATATTTGCAAAATTATGCAACTTTAGTATCCCTTAATTAAAGTAGAAGCATCTTTTTTGTGTATTTTTATGAATTAATGATTTTTTAAATAATCAATTAGTGCATTTTTAAGCGTGTTATATCTGTCAAATTTTTCTTGCTTAGAAAAATGAGTTATTCTATCTTGTGGTAGGTTTAATTTATATTCAATTTGTTTGTTTTTTAATTGCCTTGAAGTTAAATCAACTACTAAATTATCAAAAACATTAAAACAATGAATATCCCCAGAGTCTAGTTTTACTCCATACACTTTACCACCAAATATATCTTGAACTAAGAAAGCAGTAATTGAACATTGACCTACTGTATTATTTCGTTTTGTCCATTCTTTTCTTAATCTGGGCGCACATGTTTCTTTTGACCATATTGTATTTAATATGTTGTATATATTTTTAATATCTTTTATTTTTGCGAAATCTTTGTTTTGAGGCTTTATATCTAAATCACCATCATAATAGAATCCTATCGTTTTTTTCTTTGGTTTCTTTGAATTAACTGAGAGTGTATAACTATCATCCAAAAGTTTGAATATTTTATCTATATTTACTGAATCATTTAATAATATTGATATCCAACTATTTTTATTCATATGATATGCTTTAAATATTCCTATATTATCAACAATACTATCTGTTTCACCTTTCTTGAAACGAATATTTAATACTTCAACTTCTCCAGTTGAATTATCAATAAACTTGGATTTTTTTACCACCATTAATAAACCAAACCAAGTATCATTTATATCATTTCTCCAAATAGCACAATCAGGAGTATCTTCCCACAAGAATTCTAATTCTTTATTATATTTTTC
>JAIKVY010000103.1 GCA_024685275.1 Clostridia bacterium | reverse complement strand
AAAGTGTTAAGAATATTTGGTTCGTTATAGACACATCTGGATCAATGTCAGATAAAGATATAACGGATGCATTTTCAGAAATTGTAAACGCCATTGAACAATTTAATGGTAAATTAGAAGGAACTCTTTCATTTATGGAAGCTGGCATAACTGATCCAGTTCCATTTGCTTCAGTTGAAGATGTTATGAATATTAAACCAATTGGGAATGGTGGGACAAGTTTTATAAGTATTTTTAATTATTTAAAAAACAACCTAATAAATAATCCACCATCACAAATAATAATTATAACGGATGGATATGATGTGTTTCCTGAAGAGAAAGTTGCATTAGGTATACCTGTTTTATGGTTAATAAACAACAAGTATGTTAATCCACCTTGGGGTAGAGTAGCTAGAATAAAGAAATAATTTTTTAAAAATTATTCTTCAACACGAATGATTGAATCAACAGAATCAACGCAAGATAATTTTTCTATTTCTGAAATTGCTTTTTGTAAATCTTTCTCATGTGTCTTGTGAACTAAGAAAATTAATAAAGCTTTATCTTCTTTATTTTTCTGTTGCATCAAATTAACACTTACTTTATTTTTAGCTAAGATACTTGATATTTTTGATAAAACACCAGCTTGATCAACAACTGTAAGTCTTAAAAAATATTTACATATAAAGTTTTTGCTGAAACCTTTATCACTTACATCATTTGTATTCTTAAATGATGTATATTGTGGTTTAGATTGATTTGCAGCAAATACAATATCAGATACAATAGCACTTCCTGTAGGCAAATCGCCAGCACCTTTTCCGTATAACATAATATCACCTACATTATCTCCATTAATAAATACTCCATTAAAACTACCTTTAACAGAAGCAAGTGGGTGATCATTTTTAATAAAAGTAGGGTGAACCCTAGCTTCAATTTTACCATCTACTTTTTTAGAGATAGCTAAAAGTTTAAGAGTATATCCTAATTCTTTTCCAAATTTAATATCATCTTTTGTAATATTTGAAATACCTTCTCTATATATTTGATTAATTGGAACTTTTGTTCTAAATGCTAAACTAGAAAGGATAGATAATTTATACATGCTATCGAATCCATCAACATCTGCAGAAGGATTTGCCTCAGCATAGCCCAATCTTTGAGCTTCTTTTAAAACGTCAGCATATTCTAAACCTTCATCAGACATTTTAGAGAGAATATAGTTTGTTGTTCCATTTACAATACCATATAGAGAATTAATATTATTTCCTTGCATAGATTGTGTTAATGTTCTAATAATTGGAACACCACCAACACAGCTGGCTTCAAAATAAAGACCAGCCTTGCCATTTTTTGCAGCAGCTTCAAGTTCTGGCCAGTGTTTTGAGAACAATTCTTTATTTGCAGTAACAATTGATTTCCCTGCTAATAAACATTTAATTAAAAAGGTTTTTGCTGGTTCAATACCACCAAAAAATTCTGCTACAATTTTAGTATCTGGATCGTTTATAACAGCATTTATATCTGTCCCAACAATAGAAACATCAGCACCTAATTTTTCAGCTTTTGAAATATCTTTTTCTAATATATGTCTAATTTCGATATCAACACCATCATTCTTTTTAATAGCATCATGGTTATTAACTAAAATACGATATGTTCCGCCACCAACTGTTCCTAATCCTAATAAAGCAACACCAACTTTTTTCATTTTATCCTCCAATTAATTAAACATTTTTGTTAAAATTATATACAAGGTTTAAACCCTTTAAAGAAAGGGCTCTGTCAACTATATCTATTATATTACTATTTTTTGTTATGAGCTCACTCATACCACCAGTAGCAATGACTTTTGCATTTTCAAATCCTTCTATCTTTTTTATTTTATTTACAATATATTCAACTAAGCCAGTAAAACCGTTAATAACACCAGATTGCATGTTTGAAACAGTATCTGTTCCTAAAATTGATTCTGGATTAACTAATTCGATTTTTGGAAGTTTTGCAGCATTATTAACTAAACTTTCTGTACTTGATTTTATACCAGGGGCAATTAAACCACCTATAAATTCTTTATCTTTATTAATTGCTCCAAATGTAGTGGCGGTTCCGAAGTCAACTATAATAAGTGGGGAAGAGTAATATTCAATACCAGCAACTGCATTAATGATTCTATCTGCTCCGATATCATTTTTATTATATTTAATTTTTAGGTCACCTAAATTGATATTTGGGGACACAAATATTGGTTTTTTCTTCATATAATATGAGCACATATGTTCAATTGTATAGTTAATTGAAGGAGCAACAGAAGATACAATTATATCATTAATATCATCAAAATCTAGATTATGTAATTGTAATAAGTCATACAGAATCATACCATATTCATCTGCAGTTTTGTTATAGTCTGTTGATGTTCTCCAAGTGTATACAATTTTATTACAACAAGCTATACCAATTTTAATGTTGGTATTTCCGATATCCATAAGTAAGATATATTTTTCATTATTACTCATTTTTTGCTCTTTATAATTAAGTTTTTTGTATGTAGATTTTACAATAATAACTATGTATTTGCAACAAAAATGAGATTTTAATATTCCTTTTGAAAATATATCATTGTGTGTAAATTATTATATATTGCTAAAAAATATAATTAATCTTAAATTGTCTTACTGAATTCTTTATGTTTATTGACTCAAAATTTGTTTCAATGATATTATATATATAATTTATAT
>JAIKVY010000073.1 GCA_024685275.1 Clostridia bacterium | reverse complement strand
GTTCAATGTCCAGATGCTACAACAAATGTGATAGCTGGAATTATGAAAACAGGAGTATTACTTGATAACGATGTAAATATCGGATTAGGAAGTGATATTTCTGCTGGACAAAGTTTAGGAATATATAAACAAATAGCAAGTGCAGTAAGATTATCAAAAATAAAATCATTTTATGAAAACGATAGTAGGCAAATATCATTCGCTGAAGCATTTTATTTAGGGACAAAACAAAGTGGATCAGTTTTTGGTAAGGTTGGTAGTTTAGAAAAAGGTTATTATTTTGATGCATTAGTTATTGGTGGATTAGAAGACTCATATCAAAGCCTAAGACCAAGTGAGATAGTTGAAAGATTTTGTTATTCTGGAGAAACAAATAATATTCATCATAGATTTCTAAGAGGGAAAAAGATTTAAAATCCACTAAAAAGGAACTAATATGGCAACATCGAAAGTGTATAAAGACTTTATATTAGAACAATTATTCGTATTGAAAGATATAACTTGTAAACCAATGATGGGAGAATATTTGTTATATTATAAAAACCAATTATTTGGTGGAATATATGATGATAGATTGCTTGTTAAAAAAGTAGAGGCAAATAAAAAATATGAAATGTCAGAAGAAATTCCATATGATGGTGCTAAACCTATGTATCTAGTTGATGATGTAGATAATAAAGAAATTCTTAAAGAAATTGTAATAGATACAGTTAATGGATTAAAAACTAAAAAGTAATTAATTCATTACATACATTTGCTTGTATGGATTGTTACTATCTGGTGTAATAATAGAAAATTCAGAAGATAATATTTCTTTTTCATCATAACCGAAAATTGAACAATATTCACTTATATATGGTTTGAATTCCTCAAGATCTTCTGGTTTTGCTTGTTTTATAATTATATTTTTAGGGAATTTAATATCTTTACAATTTGATCTAAGTAGCATTTTACCACCATGCATACCAGTACAAGGAAAATCACCAATGATGTTAGAATCAGTATTTAAACCAAGACAAATAATTATGCCTCCTGCTTGATATTCGCCTAAAAAACTTCCAGCTTTTCCACCAATTACCAAAATTGGTTTCTTTTCTTTATACTCTTTCATGTGAATACCAGCTCTATATCCAGCATCACCTTTTATATATATTTTTCCGCCACGCATTGCATATCCAACACAATCGCCAATGTTTCCATGAACTAGAATGCTTCCAGCGTTCATTGTATCGCCAACAGCATCTTGGGCATTTCCATATACGTTAATAATAGCTCCATTTAAGTAAGCGCCAAGAGCATTTCCAGGTGTTCCATGTATGTTTATTTTTTTATTTGATAAACCAGCAGCTATGAAACGTTGTCCACAACAATTTTTAATAACGATATCTTCAGTTGAATTTCGAACAGTTTCATTTAATTGTGTAAATAACATATTGCTTGAATCAATTTCCATATCTAGCAACCTCCCAAAACTTTTTTTCTAGTTTCTTTAGAATAAATTGTAAGCGATGGCGATTTTTTAATTAATTCAATAGCTTCATCACTTAGTTTTGTTTTATTTCGTATTAAATCTGTATAAATACCAGTTCCATTTATTTTTCCAATAATAATAAACCCAATTAGACAATTATCTTTGAAGAATAAACGTTTAATGTGTTCAGCATCTTTTTCTTCATACATTTCACCTTCATATATTCCTGCTGTCATAGCGTATAAGCCAAAGAAGCCAATTGAGTTCATAGGAATGCTATTAGTTAATGTTGCTGAATCTCCAGCCATATTTAATCCAGCAGTAAATCCTTGCATGTATGCATTTGGTAAAATAGCAAGAACACGCTTTTCTCCTTTTGCTGAATCAAAGCCTTCGGCGCAATCTCCTGCTGAATAGATATTTGCTAGTGAAGTTTCTTGTTTTTCATTTACAATAATACCTCTATTAACTAACCCACCAGCAGATTTGAAGATAGCTGTATTCGTTCTAACGCCAACTGCTAAAATTAACACATCAAATGTAATTAGTTTTCCACTCTTAAATAAAGCAGTATTTGTATTTATCTCTACAATAGAATCGCCAAGAAGAAAATCAATATTATGTTCTTCTAATTTTTTTTGCATAAATGAAGCACATTCATCATCTAAAATGCTAGATAAGACTCTTGTTGATAAATCAGTAACAGTTATTTTATTTACTTTTTCACATATGCCTTCTGCACATTTAAGACCAATTAACCCTGCACCAATAATTAAAACATTTGAATCTTTATTAGTATTTTGCTCAATAGCTAAAGCATCATCTTCTGTTATGAATGTAAATTTTTTATCTACTGTATCTAATCCATTAAAAGGTGGAATAAAAGGGGAGGATCCAGTAGCGACACAAAGTTTATCATATTTTATCTCTCCATTTTTTAAATAAACCTTTTGTTCTTTTGGATTAATAGAAGTAGCGTAATCATATATAAGTTCACAGTTATTATCTGTATAAAATTCGTCTGGACGATATTTCATTTTATTAAAATCAGTTAAACCTTGAAGATAATAAGATATTAAAGGACGGCAATAGGTAGGTTTATTTTCGCCAGATATTAGGTATATTTTACCAAGTTTATCTTTCTTACGTATTCCTTCCACACAAGCTACTGAAGCGATTCCTCCACCAATTATTACATAGTCAGCCATTTTAACGCTCCTCAAATACTATTGCATTATTAGGGCACCCTTTTACGCAAGCGGGTGACCCAAATGAATTATTTAAGCATAACTCACATTTGGTTGCTACATGTTCTTCAGATGGTAATATTGCTCCATATGGGCAAACCAAAATACAGGTATAACAACCAATACATTTATTCTTATCAATTTCAACAGCATCATCTTTTTTAGATAGAGCACCTGAAATACAACACTTTACACAAATAGGATCATCACAATGCCTACAAGAAACAGCATATGTTATTTTATTTGTTGCTTCTTCAACGTGAATTCGAGAGGTTATTTTTTTATCTTTTAATGCTTTAACCATATCGTATTCACCAGAATTTGCGAATGCACAATTATATTCACAAAGTTTACAACCTAAACACCATTCTTCGTTAACGTATATTCTTTTCATTCTCCAGCATGAGAGATTCCTAAAATCTCTAACTCCTTTTCATTTAATCCAACACCACGTAGCATTAATCTATTACCACGTAAAGCTTCAATCGAGTTGATTCCCATTCCGCCCATCAATTCTTTTATTTCATGTTCCCAAGCTGTCATTAAGTTTACTAGACGTTTATATCCTAATTCTGGATTTAATCTCTTTACAAGTTCAGGATTTTGAGTTGCAATTCCCCAATTGCATTTTCCAGTTTGGCATGTTCTACAAAGGTGGCAACCTAAAGCAAGTAAAGCAGCAGTAGCGATATAACAAGCATCAGCACCTAAAGCAATTGCTTTTACTACATCCGCTGCAGATCTAATACTTCCGCCAACGACTAAAGATACATTATTTCTAATTCCTTCATCACGTAATCTTTTATCGCAAGCAGCTAAAGCTAATTCAATTGGAATTCCAACATTATCTCTTATTCTTGTAGGAGCAGCACCAGTTCCACCTCTAAAGCCATCGATGGCAATAACGTCAGCACCAGTTCTAGCAATTCCACTTGCAATAGCAGCAATATTATGAACCGCTGCAACTTTAACGATAACAGGTTTTTTATATGCAGTTGCTTCTTTTAATGAATAAACTAATTGTCTTAAATCTTCAATTGAATAAATATCATGATGTGGAGCAGGCGAAATAGCATCAGATCCTTCAGGAATCATTCTAGTTTTTGAAACATCACCAATTATTTTTGTTCCAGGTAAATGTCCACCAATACCAGGTTTAGCTCCTTGACCCATCTTTATTTCAATAGCTTGACCAACGTTAAGGTAGTTTTCGTGAACTCCAAATCTACCTGAAGCAACTTGTACTATGGTATTATTTCCATATTCATAAAAGTCTTCATGTAAACCACCTTCACCAGTGTTATAAAAAGTACCTAAAGTTCTAGCAGCTAAAGCTAAACTTTTATGTGCGTTATAACTAATAGAACCATAGCTCATAGCAGAAAACATAATAGGAATTGATAACTCCAATTGAGGTGTTAAATTATTTATTATTTTGTTATTTTCATCTCTTTCAATTTTGCTTGGTTTTTTACCCAAAAATACTTTTGTTTCCATTGGTTCTCTAAGTGGATCAATAGATGGGTTAGTTACTTGAGAAGCATTAATAAGGATTTTATCCCAATAAACTGGAAATGGTTTTGGATTACCCATAGAAGATAATAAAACGCCACCACTTTCAGCTTGTTTATATATTTCATGAATTGTTTGATTGGACCAGTTTGCATTTTCACGTAAAGTACAATCTGATTTTACAATTTTTAAAGCTCGTGTAGGGCATAAAGAAACACATCTTTGACAATCAACACATTTAGATTCATCAGATTTCATCATATTTAATTCAGCATCATAACTATGAACCTCGTTTGAACATTGTCGTTCACATACTCGACAACTAATGCATCGATTTTGATTTCTAATAACTTCAAATTCAGGATAGATATATTTTATATTCATAACTATTTACCTTCTTTAACTTTTACAATTACAGCTTCTCCACCAGCTGGAGAATAAATATTATATGCATTTTTTTCCATTGCACGAATAGAAGCTTCTTCACTAGATATAAGTACTTTATCTTCGTATTCACCAACCACTAAAGAACGCAGTTTTAATCTATCGTTAAGAGCCATTAATCCACCATCATATCCTAAGATTATGGAGAATGGTCCAGTGATTAATAGGCTAGGAAAAGTTGTTCTTAAATATTTAAGCATTTCTTTATCTTTAGAATTTTCTATCTTATCCCAGAATGGTGCAGTAATAACTGAAGCAGTTTCACTTAAAGTTAATTTTTGTCTTCTTAATAGATAGTCGATAATGTAGGTTATTACTTCAGTATCAGTTTGAAGTGTACATTTATATCCAAACATTTCGATAAAACGTCTATTTGCATCATATGATGATATTTCTCCATTGTGGACGATTGTATAATCTAATAACCCAAATGGATGAGCTCCGCCCCACCAACCAGGAGTATTTGTTGGATATCTACCATGTGCTGTCCACATATATCCAGAATATTCATCTAGTTTATAGAATCTTCCAACATCTTCAGGGAAACCAACAGCTTTAAAAGCTCCCATATTTTTACCACTAGAAAAGACATATGCTCCTTTTATGGTCGTGTTTATTTTCATAACGATTCTTACAACATATTCTTTTTCATCAACTTGTAATGATGCCAAAACTGAAGCAAGTGGAGAAACAAAATATCTATATATCAAAGGTTCATCTGTAATTTCAGGAATTTTTTGTGTAGGAATAATTTCAGCTTTTACTACTTCAAATGAATCTTTTAAAAAGCGTTCACAAGTTTCTTTAGCAATAACATCATCGTAAAAAATATGAAAAGCATATTGATCTTTATGTTCTGGATAAATGCCATATGCAGAAAAACCACCACCTAAGCCGTTACTTCTATCATGCATAGGGATCATACCTTTTATGATTGTTTCACCAGACAAAGGTTTTCCATCTCTAGAAATAATTGCTGCAATAGCACATCCTGATGGTATTCTAATATTTCCTTCTTTCAACATATTTACTCCATTCAAGTTTTTATAACCAATAAAAAAAGACGCTCACCGTAGTTATCTACAATGAACGCCTTTGGTCATTTATATTCTTTATTCTAAACACGCACATTTGTGATTGTCAAGAATTTTTTCGGTAAAAATTTTTAAATACGGAAATTTGAAAACTGAAAATTTTTAGTTGACAAGTTTTTTTTGGAGTGTAATAATTAGCATATAAAAAGGCAATGGCGTCTTTAAGGAAACTTAGAGGCGCTTTTATTTTTTTATAATACAAAAAAGGCAATGGCGCTTTGGTTTGGCGTTGTTGCCTCTTTTTTTTAGGAGGAGATGTAATATGCAAAACACGATTGAAATTTTTGGAAGTAAAGTTTTTGACGATAGAGTTATGAAAGCAACCTTATCGGCAAAAGTATATCAATCATTAAAAGAGACGATTGATAAAGGAAAAGAATTAGATATTTCAGTAGCCAATGCTGTTGCTGAAGCCATGAAAGAGTGGGCAATACAAAATGGTGCTACACATTTTACTCACTGGTTTCAACCTTTAACAGGAATCACAGCTGAAAAACATGATAGTTTTATTTCCCCAGCTCCAGATGGAAGAGTAATTATGGAATTTTCTGGAAAGGAATTAATAAAGGGTGAACCTGATGCTTCAAGTTTTCCTTCTGGTGGAATAAGAGCAACATTTGAAGCACGTGGTTATACAATGTGGGACCCAACATCTTTTGCGTTTATAAAGGACAGAAGTTTATGTATTCCAACAGCATTTTGTTCATATGGAGGTGAAGCATTAGATAAAAAGACTCCACTTTTAAGATCAATGGATGCATTAAATAAACAAGCATTGAGAATATTAAGATTATTTGGAAACAAAGATGTAAAAAGAGTTACAACTTCAGTAGGTCCAGAACAAGAATATTTTTTAGTTGATAAAGCAATGTTCGATAAAAGAAAAGATTTGGTATTTACAGGAAGAACACTTTTTGGAGCTAAGCCACCTAAGGGACAAGAAATGGAAGATCATTATTTTGGTGTAATTAAACCAAAGGTAGCTGAATATATGGCTGATTTAAATGAAGAGTTATGGAAACTTGGAATCTTAGCAAAAACTGAACATAACGAAGTTGCTCCTGCTCAACATGAACTGGCTCCAATTTATACAACAACGAATGTAGCAACAGATCATAACCAATTAACAATGGAAATAATGCAAAAAGTTGCTTTAAAACATGGTTTAGTTTGTTTATTACATGAAAAGCCATTTGCTGGAGTAAACGGAAGCGGAAAACATAATAACTGGTCAATTGCAACAGACACGGGAATTAACTTGTTATCACCAGGAGAAACTCCAAGTGAAAATGCTCAATTCTTATTATTCCTATGTGCCGTTATTAAAGCAGTTGACGACTATCAAGACCTATTAAGAATTTCTGTAGCAACAGCAGGAAACGATCATAGATTAGGAGCTAACGAAGCCCCACCAGCAGTTGTTTCAGTATTTTTAGGAGATGAATTAACAGAAATTCTAGAATCGATTGAAAAAGATGTTCCATATAAAGGAACAAAGAAAACGACAATTAAATTAGGTGTTGATGTTTTACCAAAATTTGCTAGAGATACAACAGATAGAAATAGAACTTCACCATTTGCATTTACTGGAAATAAATTTGAATTTAGAATGCTTGGTTCATCTAACTCAATTTCATGTGCAAACATCATGTTAAATAGTGCAGTTGCTGAATCATTAAAGATATATGCAGATAGATTGGAAAATGAAAAAGATTTTGAAGCAGCATTACACAACATGATTAAAAAGACAATTAAAGATCATAAGAGAATTTTATTTAATGGAAACGGATATGATGATGCTTGGATAAAAGAAGCAGAAAAAAGAGGCTTGGTAAATTACAAAACTACACCAGATTGCATGCCTCATTTACTTGATAAGAAGAATGTTGAAATGTTAACTAGCCATAACGTATTTACCGAAACAGAATTAAAATCTCGTTGTGAAATAATGTTAGATAACTATTGCAAAACTGTAATTATTGAAAGTAATACAATGGTTGATATGGCTCAAAAACAAATTCTTCCAGCAATTGAATCTTACATAAAAGAATTATCAGAAACAATTTCTTTAAAACTTAAAATCAAATCTAATGCTAGATATGGATTCGAAGGAACGATTGTTGAAAAATTATCAGATCTTTGTGAAAAGATATATGAAAGCAAAGAAGGATTACAAGCTGAATTATTAGAAGTTAAAAAGGCAAAGAACGTTGAAGAAGAAGGATATTTTATTAGAGATAAAATAATTCCTCAAATGGATAAATTAAGATCATTTGCTGATAAGGCAGAAGAATTAACGGCTGAAAAATATTGGCCATATCCAACATATGGAGATTTATTATTTGGAGTGAAATAACATACAAAAGATAAGGAGGAAAAATGACACTGGAATATTGGTATTTGATTGGCGCAGCACTTGTTTTCTTCATGCAAGCAGGATTTGCAATGGTAGAAACAGGATTCACAAGAGCAAAAAACGCAGGAAATATTATAATGAAAAATCTCATGGATTTTTGTATTGGTACTGTTGTTTTCATGCTTTTAGGATATGGTTTAATGATGGGAGAAGATGCTTTATTTGGTTTAATTGGTATCCCAAACCTAGATTTATTTGGAAATTTCTCAGCATTCATTTCAGGGAGCGCTGAAGGATTTACAGGAGCATCAACATTTGTATTTAATTTGGTATTTTGTGCAACTACAGCCACGATAGTTTCTGGTTCAATGGCTGAAAGAACAAAGTTTATATCATACTGTATTTATTCTGCTGTCATTTCATTAATAATATATCCAATCGAAGCTCATTGGGTTTGGGGCGGCGGCTGGCTGGTGCAATTAGGATTTCATGATTTTGCAGGTTCTACAGCAATACATATGGTTGGGGGAATAGCAGCTCTTGTTGGGGCAATCATGGTAGGGCCTAGATTAGGCAAATATGAAAGAAACAAAGAAGGTAAAGTTGTAAAAGTTAATGCAATACAAGGCCATTCAATTCCACTTGGAGCACTTGGAGCATTTATCTTGTGGTTTGGTTGGTATGGATTTAATGGCGCAGCAGCGACATCCCCAAGTGAATTAGCAACTATATTTTTAAATACAACTATTGCTCCAGCCGTTGCTACCTGTACAACTATGATATTTACATGGATAAAGAACAAGAAACCAGATGTTTCAATGTGCATAAACGCTTGTTTAGCAGGACTTGTTGCAGTAACTGCAGGTTGTAATGCTTTCGATGCTATTGGTTCTTTAGTAGTGGGTTTAGTAGCTGGAATTTTGGTAGTTTTAGTTGTTGAATTCATTGATTTAAAATTACATATTGATGATCCAGTCGGAGCCGTTGGTGTTCATATGGCCAATGGTATCTGGGGGACAATTGCAGTTGGATTACTAGCAAATCCATCAGCTCCAGCACATTTAAATGGCTTGTTCTACACTGGAGATTTTAGACAATTTGGTGTTCAAATGCTTGGTTTTGTTGTAATTGCAGCATACACAGTTGGCTTTATGTTATTAACATTCTTCATTTTAAAGAAAACAATAGGATTGCGTGTTTCAAAAGAAGAAGAAATCAAAGGTCTTGATAAAACTGAACACGGACTTCCAAATGCATACGCTGATTTTGCTCCATCAACTTTGGCAATAGCATATGCTGATGCACCAATAGTAGAAGATAGCAAAGAAACAGGCAAAGCTTCTGTGGTTGAAGCTATTCCAATTAAGAAAGTTACAGAAATTAAAGAAGGCGTTCCAAAGTTTACAAAGGTAGAAATTATATTCAAAGAAGAAAGGTTATATGCTTTAAAAGAAGCCTTTGGAAAACTTGGTGTAACGGGTATGACAGTATCACACGTTATGGGATATGGACAACAAAAAGGAAAACCAGAATATTATAGAGGTGTTCCAGTTGAAAGTAATTTACTTCCAAAAGTTCAAGTGGATATTGTTGTAAGTAAAATTCCTGTTAGAGATATTATCGAAACAGCTAAGAAAGTTTTATACACAGGCCACATAGGAGATGGAAAAATATTCGTTTACGATGTTGAAAATGTAGTTAAAGTTAGAACAGGTGAAGAAGGATACGATGCTTTACAAGATGTAGAGTAAGGAGAAAAATATGTGTGGAATAATGGGTTATTGTGGAAAATATGATGAAAAAGCCTTTATGGAAGGGTTTAAAGAAACTATTTCAAGAGGGCCAGATATGTCAAGGACTATAAAGGTTGGAGATGGAATCTTTGCTTTTCATAGGTTATCAATTATGGGCTTAACTGAAGAAGGTATGCAACCATTTAAACATAAAGATAACTATTCAATTACAAATGGTGAAATATATGGATTTCAAAAATTAAAAGATGAATTAATTAAGAAAGGATACACTTTTAAAAGTGATTCAGATTGTGAAATTATTTTACCTTTATATGAAGAATATGGAACTGATATGTTTAAAATGCTTGATGCTGAATATGCGTGCATTATATATGATGGCAAGACAAATGAATTTATAGCTGCAAGAGATCCTATTGGAATAAGACCACTTTATTATGGATATGATAAAAATGGAACAATAGTTTTTGCAAGTGAACCTAAAAATATTGTTAAGTTAGTTGAAAAGGTAATGCCATTTCCACCAGGACACTATTACAAAGCAGGAAAATTTGTTTGCTACAACAACATATCAGCTAGACAAAGTTATGTTAAAGATGATTTTGATACGGTTATTAAAAACATACATGAAAAACTTGTAGCGGGTGTGCATAAGAGATTAATTGCTGATGCTAAGGTTGGATTTCTTTTATCAGGAGGATTAGATTCATCACTTGTTTGTGCAATTGCTCAAAAAGAAAGCAAAAAGCCTATTAAAACTTTTGCTATTGGTATGGTTGAAGATGCAATTGATCTTAAATATGCTAAACAGGTTGCTGATTATATCGGAAGTGATCATACTGAATTCTATATGACAAAGGAAGAAGTTATATCTTCGTTAGAAGAAGTAATAAGGATTTTAGGAACATTTGATATTACGACAATAAGAGCTAGCATGGGAATGTATTTATTGTGTAAAAAAATACATGAAACAAGTGATATTAGAGTCTTATTAACAGGTGAAATATCAGATGAATTATTTGGATATAAATATACAGATTTTGCTCCAAATGCTGAAGAATTTCAAGCTGAATCAGAAAAAAGAGTTAGAGAATTACATATGTATGATGTATTACGTGCTGATAGATGTATTTCAGTAAACTCACTTGAAGCAAGAGTTCCTTTTGGGGATTTAGATTTTGTAAAATATGTCTTAGCAATTAACCCAGAACTAAAACTAAATAAGTATAACAAAGGTAAATATTTACTTAGAAAAGCATTTGAGGATGGTGATTATTTGCCAACAGATATTCTATATAGAGAAAAGGCTGCATTCTCTGATGCGGTTGGACACTCTATGGTAGATTACTTAAAAGAATATGCTGAAAGCAAATATACTGATGAAGAATTTGAAGGAAAAAGAGTTAAATATACTCATGCAACTCCATTTACAAAAGAGTCACTATTATATAGAGAAATATTTGAAAAAACATATAATGGGCAAGGAGATATGATAGTTGATTTTTGGATGCCAAACAAAAATTGGGAAGGATGTAATGTAAACGATCCATCAGCAAGAGTATTATCAAACTACGGCAATAGTGGTAAATAGGAAATAATAGGAGGAAATAAGTATGGCAACTAAATATGTTTTTGTAACAGGTGGTGTAGTATCAGGACTTGGAAAAGGAATAACAGCAGCGGCACTAGGTAGATTATTAAAAGCAAGAGGCCTTAAAGTTGCAGCACAAAAACTTGATCCATATATAAATGTTGATCCAGGAACAATGAGCCCATATCAACATGGAGAAGTATACGTTACAGAAGATGGAGCAGAAACAGATTTAGACTTAGGACACTATGAAAGATTTATAGATGAAGACTTAAATAAGTTTTCTAATTTAACAGCAGGTAGAGTTTACTGGAGTGTAATAAATAAAGAAAGAAGAGGTGAATATTTAGGTTCAACTGTACAAGTTATTCCTCATATAACAAATGAAATAAAGAACTTTATTTACACAGTTGGCGACCATACTGATGCTGATATAGTTATAACAGAAATAGGTGGAACTATTGGTGATATTGAATCACAACCATTTTTGGAAGCAATAAGACAAATATCTTTAGAAAAAGGTAGAGAAAATTGTGTATTTATTCATGTAACTTTAGTTCCATTTATTAAAGGATCTGATGAACATAAATCAAAACCAACACAACATTCAGTAAAAGAATTACAAGGAATGGGAATAAAACCAAATATTATTATTCTTAGAACCGATGAACCATTAGAAGATGATATATTTGAAAAAATAGCATTGTTCTGTAACGTAAGGAAAGAATGTGTAATAGAAAATATTACTCTTCCAAACTTATATGAAGCTCCATTAATGCTAGAAAAATCAAACTTTTCTGAAGTTGTATTAAAAGAATTAGGAATGACAGCTCCTAAGCCAGAATTATCTGACTGGGTTTCACTTATCGAAAAGATAAAGAATAGAACAAAAGTAGTTAATATTGCTCTTGTTGGTAAGTATGTTAGATTACATGATGCATATTTATCAGTAGCAGAAGCTTTAAGACACGCTGGTTATTATCAAGAATCAAAAATAAATATAATGTGGGTAGATTCTGAAACACTTAATGATGAAAACGTATCAGAGGTTTTAAAAGATGCCCATGGGATAATTGTTCCAGGTGGGTTTGGTGGCAGAGGAATAGAAGGAATGATTTCAGCAGTTAAGTATGCTAGAGCTAATAACATTCCATTCTTTGGTATTTGTTTAGGAATGCAAATTGCTGTCATTGAATATGCAAGAAACGTTTTAAATTTAGCAGATGCCAATTCAGGTGAGTTTAATGATCAATCAAAAAATAAGGTTATAGACTTCATGCCAGGACAATATGAAGATATTGATAAAGGTGGAACATTAAGATTAGGAGCATATCCATGTGTAATTGAAGAAAACACGAATATGAGAAAGTTATATCAAAAAGAACAGATTAGCGAAAGACATCGTCATAGATATGAATTTAATAATGACTATATAGATGCGTTCACAAAAGCGGGATTAACTTTGTGTGGAAAATCTCCAAATGGAAACCTAATTGAAGCCGTAGAGTTATCTAATCGTCCATTTTATATTGGTGTTCAATTCCATCCAGAATTTAAATCTAGACCGAATAATCCACATCCATTATTTAAAGGATTTATAAAAGCATCAGTAGATAATATGGAACAAAAAAAGTAAAAGCAAAAGATATAATCACTACAAGAAAAGTTCCCAATCGATTCTAAGATTTTATGGAAGATAGTTTGTATTTTCCGTAAAATTTGACACAATATATCGGATACGATATAATTTGATTGAGGAGTAAAAATGAATAATGATTATGAGTTACTTTTGTTATCAAATCAAGTATGTTTTCCGACATACGCAGTCGCTAATAAAATACTAAGAAGATATCAACCACTATTAAAGGAATTAAATCTTACATATACACAATATGTTACGATGATGGTCATGTGGGAGAAAGAATGCGTCAACGAAAAGGACTTGGTAAATGCACTTTATTTAAAAGCGAATACCCTTACCGATTTATTAAAGAATCTAGAAAAGAAAGGTTTTGTTAGTATTAAAAAATCAGAAAATGACAAGCGAAATATTGTAATATGCCTTACTGAAGAAGGCAGAAAATTGAAAGAAAAAGCTGTCAATGTGCCAAAGACTTTGATTGAAGAGCATTGGCTTACTGACGAAGAAGTTATACAGTTCAAAAGTTTGCTATATAAATTATTAAAAGGAGATTGGGGGAAATGATTATTAAAGCAGTTAAGTTTAGAAGAGATGGTTTTTGTACACAGCCTTTTGTATTTGGCGGAGAAGAAGGAATGGATAAATTCGATGCTAGCGTACGTTATCGCGGTAGTTTACAAAACTATCTTATTGATACAGGGAATGAAGTAATTCTTGTTGATACGGGCTTGCCAGCAGGAACACCTGAAGAAGTACCAAATGAACAAAGCAAGTTGTACACTGGTAAAGATATATGTTCATATATGGAAGCATTTCGTTCTTTAGGATATAAGCCAGAGCAAGTCACAAAGATACTTCTTACGCACAAGCATGCCGATCATTCTGGCGAACTGAAATCTTTTCCAAATGCTAAAATCTATGTAAATGAAGAAGAAACTTCAGCTGGAGAATTGAAAGGGCTAACTAATGTTGTCTCCGTAAAATTTACTGATGGAGGGTATTATAACTTTCCTGAAAGTCAAAAAATAACAGACGGTGTTTACTATATTAAAGCAAAAGGACATACGAACGGAAATAGTATCATAATTGCAGAAGATGCTGGACTTTTCTATATGCTTCATGGTGATATTACCTACGTTGATGAAGCTTTATATCAAAACAAATTATCTGTTGTATTTGAAGATGCTTTCGCAGCAAGAGAAACGTTAGATAGAGTAAGAGAGTTTGTAAAAAATCACCCAACGGTGTATTGTGGAACGCACACTCCACAAGGATATGAAAACTTAGAAGCAAAGCGTGTAATGGATTTAGATAATCCAGTACCAACAGTGCTTGCAGAAGTTGATTTTTCAGATAAAGAAGCAAGTGGAAAATATGTGTGTTCTGTTTGTGGGTATGTGTATGATCCAGCTGAACATGATGGTGTAGCATTTGAAGATTTACCAGAAGATTGGAAATGTGAACGTTGCAAACAACCAAAATCAAAGTTTAATCCAGCATAATTAAGGAAAATATGAATAGAGAAAAAGAAATCATTAAAACAAGTTTTGTAGGTATTATTGGGAATGTATTTTTAGTTGCCTTTAAAGCTTCTGTCGGAATAATTGCAGGTTCCGTTTCTATCATTATGGATGCTGTTAATAATTTTACTGATGCGTTATCAAGTATTATTACCATAATTGGAACAAAACTTTCTACGAAAAGACCAGACAAAAAACATCCATATGGATATGGACGTATAGAATATATGACATCTATGCTTATAGCAGCATTAATCCTATTTGCTGGTGGTATGGCTGTATATGAATCGATACAATCCATTATTGACCATTTTCAAAATGGTTCTATGCCTACTTTTGAAACATATTCAATTGTCATAATCGCTGTTGCAATTGCTGTAAAGATAGCAATAGGATTGTTCTTTAGAAAGAAAGGGAAGAAAATAGATAGTGAAGCGTTAAAAGCTTCAGGTATGGATGCACTTTTTGATTCAATACTTTCAACGGCTACACTTGTTGGTATGATTGTTGCAAAGTTTGCTGGGGTGTATGTCGAAGGATATCTTGGTATTGCTATTGGTTTATTTATCTTAAAGAGTGGTTTTGGTGTTATGAAAGAAGCATTGTCATCTATAATCGGTGATCGTTTTGAAAGAGAGTATATCGTTGAAATTAAAGAAGAGATAAACAAAATTGAAGGCGTATGTGGGTGTTATGATCTAATCTTAAACAGTTATGGACACAACAAAAATATTGGTTCTGTTCATATTGGAGTAAATGAGAACTTAACTGCAAAAGAAATTCAGGCAATCGAAAGAAAAATATCAATGCTTATGTATAACAAATACAATACTATTATGACAGTTGGTATTTATGCAGAGAACTTATCCGATGAAGAATCGAAAAACAAACTAAAAAATATCCTTGATATCATTCAAAAGTATCCAACTGTTTTACAAATACACGGCTTCTATGTTGATGAAGAGATACATTCAATTAATTATGATTTGGTAATATCATTTGATGATACTAAACCAGAAGAAACCATTGAAAAGATAAGAAAAGAAACTGAACTAGCTAACGAAGGATATGCTGTATTCGTTCAATATGACCAAGATTTCAGTTTATCTGAATAAAGATTCAATAAAAAAAAAGGAGACCTAAAATTATGAATGAAAAAGAAATGATTTTAGAAGCAATGAAAAAAGCAGGTGAACCATTAAACGCTGGCAAAATCGCTGAACTAACTGGTCTTGATAGAAAAGTTGTTGATAAAGCAATGGCAGATATGAAAAAAGATGGTTCTATCATTTCACCAGTTCGTTGTAAGTGGGAACCAGCAAATAAGTAATATTTGTAATATTAGCATTATTGTAAGCAAAGTAGTAAAATGTATTTGATATGAAAGATAATAAATATATCGCTTTTTGTGGTTTAGATTGTGAAAAATGTGAGGCTAGAATAGCAACTATAACAAATGATGATAGTTTGCGAATTAAGGTTGCTAACCTTTGGTCTAAACTAAACAACGTTGAAATTACTCCAGATATGATTAACTGTGTTGGTTGCAAAATAGATGGTGTTAAAACTATGTATTGTGATAGTCTTTGTCCTATTAGACAATGTGCATTGAAAAACAATTACAATACTTGTGGGGATTGTAAGGATTTAAACAGTTGCTCAAAAGCAGCAATGGTAATTAGCAATAACCAAGAAGCTTACAATAATCTAAATAATAAGTTATAAACTCTTTATTAACCTGTAATAAAACTCAACGACTTCAGCAATTTGATTGTCTGTTAAGTTCTCGTTATCACCATGAATCATGTTCATTTGTTCGCTAGAAATATGAGCAGGAGTAAATCTATATACTCTATCAGATATTTCGTTCCAGAATCTAGCGTCAGCACATGCTGTCATTAAATATGGGCTAACTAAAACATCATTTCCAAAAGTACTCTTTATTGTCCTTCGTATAATCTCATACCCATCAGTATCTAATCTAGATAAAGATGATGGATTCCAAGATGATCCTACAACAGTGGTAACATCATATTTTGAAGCTAATTTTGTAAGTTTTTCAATATTTTCTTCAGCAGTTTCAGTTGGAAGAGTACGCATATTTAAAGCTATCATTGCTTCAGAAGGAATAACATTATTAGCTTTAGACCCTTCCATTTGTGTTAAAGCAGTAGTTGTTCGCATTATTGCATTCATTTGTCCACCAGATTTTTTAGATAATAATTTTAATACTGGTCCAAAAATCCAAAGATTTGCAAAAATCATCCTATACACAAACGTTGATTCTCTTCCTAAGATATTAAACATTTCCTTTATTGGTGGTAAAAATATTGCTTTTCTATTAATTTTTTCAATTTTTACGGCTAATTTAGCTAATATGCCTACATTAGTATGTGGCTTAGGGTGAGAAGCATGACCACCACCACTTTTTAAATGAAATTCAACAACGGATTGTCCTTTTTCTGCAATTCCAATCATCCCACAAGGTTTACTTACACCAGGGAATACATTTTCAATTACAGCACCACCTTCATCTAAAACAAAATATGGAGTGATATTATTTTCTTTAAAATAATCGACAGCAAGCTTAGCTGATGGACCAAAGATTTCTTCTTCACCTGAAAAGGCAAAATAAATAGATCTTTTTGGTTTTTCTCCATTAATTAGTATTTCTTCTACAGCACGCAATGCACCATTTAATGAGCATTTTGTATCGATTGTACCTCTGCCATATAGAGTTCCATTTTCTCGTATTCCAGCAAAAGGCTCTTTATTCCAATTTGATTCATTAACTGGAACGACATCAAAATGAGCCATTAATACAACAGGTTCAGTTAAACTATCATCTGTACCTTTTAAGAAAAACAATAACTCTCTATCACCTAGTTCAGTATATTCAGTATTGGCAAATACATGTGGATATAGAGATTTTAAACAACTCTTTAATTTATCAAATTCGCTTTCATCTTCAAGTTCTCTATTCTTATTTGAGATTGTCTTGCATTGAACAAGAGTTTGAAGAGAAGTAACCGCTTTTTCTTTATCAATTTGAACATCGAAAGATTCAACTTGAGTTTCTTTAATTGGTTTAAATTTGAATGTTCGTATAATAATGAGCGTAATTCCTAAAATTAGGATAAACCCAAGTATTGAAAAGATAATAGTTATAGCTAAAATTCCTGGTTCCATATGTTGCCTCGTCGTTTAAATAATCTTTACATATTATATTAGTTTCGCATGCATAATTCAAATGTAAATAATTTTTCAATATTGATATGTAAGTAATAAATAATATATAATAACTAATATAAGCGTTTTAAATAAAACAGCAAAAATAAAACAATAATGAGGTAAAAATGGAAGAAAAGAAAATACCAAGTACAGAAGAAGAATACGTTGCTATTCTTAAGGAAATGACATTAGAAGAAAAAATGACACTTATTTCTGGTAAGAATTTCTGGGAAACTCCTGAAATTGAAAGACTAAACATTCCATCAGTTTGGGTTAGTGATGGGCCTAATGGATTGAGAAAAGAAAAAGTTAACGAAAATGGAAAAACAAATGTTATGCAAATACCAGAAACTGCTACATGTTTTCCACCATCAGTAACAGTGGCTTCATCATGGGATGTAGGTTTAGCTGAAGAAATAGGAAATGCAATAGCAGAAGAAGCTCATGCACTTGGAGTTACAACAGTATTAGGGCCTGGAGTAAATATTAAGAGAAATCCCTTATGTGGAAGAAACTTTGAATATTATTCAGAAGATCCATATTTAGCTGGAAAAATGGGTAAAGGTTTTGTTCATGGTGTTCAAAAAAATAATATTGGCGTAAGTTTAAAACATTTTGCTGCTAATAACCAAGAATATTTAAGAATGAGTATTAATACTTTAGTTGATGAAAGAACACTAAGAGAAATATATTTAACGGCTTTTGAGGATGTTGTAAAAAGTGAACAACCAACAACTATTATGAGCAGTTACAATAGAGTTAACAACGTATATGCTTCAGAGAATAAGAAGTTATTAACAGACATCCTTAGAGACGAATGGGGATTTAAAGGAATAGTTGTTAGTGACTGGGGCGCTATTAATGAAAGAGTTGCATCTATTAAAGCAGGTAATGATTTAGAAATGCCTGGTAATAAGTGGATGAATAATAAATATATTAGAGAAGCTCTTGAAAATGGTTCATTAACAGAAGAAGAGTTAGATAAAATCGTTTTGAGAATGATTAGATTTGTCTTTGAAAGCAAAAAGAATGAAACCAAAACTGGAGAAATGAAATTTGATGAACATCATGCTTTAGTTAGAAAAGCGGCAGCGGAAGGTGCGATTCTATTTAAAAATGATGGCATTTTACCATTAAAAGGAGATGAAAAAATTGCAGTTGTAGGAAGATTGGCTTCTGAATTAAGATATCAAGGTGCAGGTTCATCTCATATCGGTCCACCAAAGGTTGTAAGTCTATTAAATGCTTTAGATGAGAATAATCAAAAATATGAATATGCTCCAGGTTATACGATGAAAAAGGATGGATTTGAAAAAGGACTTATAGAAGAAGCAGTTAATGTTGCTAAAGATAAAGATGTCGTTATAGCTTGTATTGGTTTAACAGATGCATTTGAAAGTGAAGGTTTTGATAGAGACCATCTTAATATTCCAAAAGCTCATGTTGAATTAGTTAACGAAATAGCGAAAGTTAATAAGAATATTGTAGTAGTTCTTTCACTAGGTTCACCTATCATTATGCATGAATGGAAAGATAATGCAAGAGCAATTTTAAATTCATATTTAGGTGGACAAGCTGGTGGTGAAGCTATGTATGATTTGTTATATGGCAAAGTTAATCCATGCGGAAAATTAGCCGAAACATTCCCTAAAAAACTTGAAGATATTCCTTCAACAAAATGGTTTAAGATGGGACCAAAAGTTGTAGAATACAGGGAAGGATTATTTGTTGGATATAGATATTTTGATACCGTAAATAAGGAAGTTGAGTACCCATTTGGGTATGGTTTAAGCTATACCAAATTTGAATACTCAGACATTAAAGTATCAAAGGATGATATAAAAGATGATGAAGAAATAACTGTATCATTTAAAATTAAAAACGTTGGTGAATACGCTGGAAAAGAAATTGCCCAAGTATATGTAAAACAAAATGATAGCAAAGTATTTAAAGCAAATAAAGAGTTAAAAGGATTTACAAAAGTATTCTTAGAAAAGGGCGAAGAAAAGGAAGTAACTATTACTCTTAATAGTAGATCCTTTGCTTACTACAATACTAAAGTTAATGATTGGTATGTAGAAAGTGGTAATTATACAATTTTAGTTGGGGCTGCAAGTAATGATATTAAATTACAAGCAGATATTAAGATTACAGCATCAAAAGAAGTTGAGGAACCAAATTATTCAGAAACTGCACCAACATATTGTAAGATTGCAAGTGGAACTGAAGTTGAAGATATTAGTAAAGAAGAATATCAAACTTTATTAGGCTTCGAAATTCCAGAAAATGATGAATACAAAAAAGGCACGCTTAACAAGAATTGTAGTGTTGGACAAATGAGAGCTTGTGGCATTGGAAAATTCATGTATGGTATTTTAACTTTTGGAGCAAAGATAGTTGCTAGCGGTTCAGAAAACCCAGAGATGATAACAAAGTCAATTGTAGATATGCCATATAGATCATTTAGTGGATTTACTGGTGGTTTGTTATCTCCAATGACTATTGATGGTTTAGTTGATATGTGTAACGGAACTAAAGGTGGATTTAAAAAGTTCTGTGCTGGGTTTAAGAAGAAAAACAAGCAATAAAATACGCAATAAATAAAACTAAAATTGTTAATCCATAGATATTTTCTATGGATTTAACAAATATATGGGAAATTTGAAATAATTTTTGTGTATTTTTTCTTGGCAATATAATATAATATGTGATATTAAATATATTTATTAGAGAAATAAAAGTATGAAGATAGATTTAGAAGCACTTGATATAGAAAAATTAGACAATTTTAAAGGTGGAGAAGGATTCTTTCTAACTAAAAGATTTGTAAGCAATGATTATACAGTCATGAATGCGGTTTTAAAACCAGATTGTTCTATTGGTTTACATACTCATGATGATGGATGTGAGATTATACGAGTTATTTCAGGTTGTGGAAAAATGGTTTGTGATGGAGAAGTTGAAATTTTAGAGCCAGGATCTGTTCATATTTGCAAACAAGGTTCTAGCCATACTTTTAAGAATGAAGATAAATGTGATTTAGTATTTTTCGCGGTTGTATTAAAAACTGCAAACAAATAAATAAGAGGTGTAAAATGTTAGATTTAAAATTTGTGTGTGATAATCTTGAATTGGTTAAAGCAAAGCTTGAAAGAAGACATAGTAAGCTTGATGTAAATGAATTGGCAGAACTTGCTGCTAAAAGAAAAGAATTGATTCATAAATCAGAGTCGCTTAAATGTGAAAGAAATGTAGTAACTGAAAAAATCTCAGTTATGAAAAGAAATAAAGAAAACTGCGATGATTTGATTTTAGAAATGAGAAAGAAAGGTGAAGAAATCAAAGAAGCAGATAAGTTATTAACAGAAGTTGAAGCTAAATTAACAGAAATAATGTATGTTATACCAAACCTTGTTGATGATAGTATTCCAGATGGATTTGATGATAAAGATAATCTTGAAGTTAGAAAATTCATGGAACCAACAACATTTGATTTTGAAGCAAAACCACATTGGGAAATAGGTGAAAGTCATAATTGGTTGAATCCAGCAGAAGCAGCTAAGATTACTGGAACTAGATTTACTGTATATCATGGGTATGGAGCTAGATTAGAAAGAGCCGTTATTAACTACATGCTTGATATTCATACAGCTAATGGATATGAAGAAGTTTTACCTCCATTTATGGTAAATAGAGATTCAATGCTTGGAACTGGACAATTACCAAAATTTGAATTTGATATGTATGCTGTTAAAGATACAGATATGTTCATGGTTCCAACAGCTGAAGTTCCTGTTACAAACTTAAGAAGAGGAGAAATAATCCCAAGAGAATTATTACCAATCAAATATTGTGCATATACTGCTTGCTTTAGAGGAGAAGCTGGATCAGCTGGAAGAGATACTAGAGGTTTAATTAGACAACACGAATTTAACAAAGTTGAATTAGTTAAATTTACTACACCAGAAACATCTTTTGATGAACTTGAAGAATTAACAAATGAAGCAGAAAAGATATTACAAGGGTTAAAAATTCCATATAGAGTTGTTTGTTTATGTGCTGGAGATATTGGATTTGGTTCAACAAAGACATATGATATTGAAGTATGGATGCCATCATATGGTAGATATGTAGAAATATCTTCATGCTCAAACTATATTGATTTCCAAGCAAGAAGATCTCAAATTAAATATAGAGATGAAAATGGAAAACTAAAATTTGTTCATACACTTAATGGTTCTGGTCTTGCTGTTGGTAGAACAGTTGCAGCAATATTAGAAAACTATCAACAAGAAGATGGTTCAGTTGTTATACCAGAAGTTCTTCGTAAATATATGGGAGTAGATGTAATAAAATAGTATTACATTAAAACTAACAACATATAGAAAATGAGCAATAGGAATGGTAAAGGATTTTTCAAAGTTTTAGGTAAAATACTAAAGTTTCTACTTTTAGTTATCGTTAAACTTGGACTTTACGTTCCTATTTTTTATGTCCTTCTAGGCGTAATTATTCAATTTGGATTCCATAGAAATTTATTAGATTTTTCATTAGGTTCAATAATATACATCGCAGGCTTTTTTGCTAGTTGTATGTTCTCAGTTTTAGTAACTGTATGGAATATATATTATTTCTTCAAAAACAGAAAAGCTAGAAAAGAAAAGAAAGCTCAAGAAAAATTACAAAAACAACAAGAGCAAGAGCAATTAATTAAAGAAAAGAAAGAAGATAGTGAATTGGAATATCCACTTCCTCCACCACTACCAGAAGCTGAAAAGATAAAAGAGAAAAAGCATTTCTTTTCAAGAAAATCTAAAGAACAAGATGTCGATACAAATACTCAAAAAGAAAACCTAGCAGAAGAAAACGTTAAGGTTATTAATAACGATACATATTTAGAAGATGATAGTTATAGCGAAGAACCAAGCACACAAGTAATTAATCAATATAACATAGCCAATAGAGCCAATTTAGGACAAGATAATTCGATTCTAAGCCAAAGAGATAGCCAAGGAACAAACAATCAATATATAGGCCAAAAAATGCCTATATTAAACGAAAACAAATTTCGTTTAGATATGAGTTTAGAAAATGACCTACAGGAAGAAAATAAAAATCAAGTTTCAAATATACAAGAACAACATGAAAGCTATACACACAAACTAAATATATTACAAACAGCAATAGACGATGCGTTTAATCAAAAAGAAAGTTTAGATATAGGGAATGATAATCAACAAACAAATATAGAACAATCGAATAATGTTCCTCCTAAAAAACAATTGGGAATGACAGAAGAAGAAAAACAAGCCTTTAGAGAAGAATTATTACAAATAACGGGATATCCTAATAAAGAAAAGAAAGAAGAACCAAAAATATATACAATGGAAAATAGGCCTAATTGTATTGTTAAAGAATATTCTGATAGGTATGTATATTACGAGCATACTGATGAGGGTATTAAGTATATAGGGGAAAAGAGAAAAAATGGTAATTAAGCCTAAAAAAAATCGTATATGGGAAATAGATTTTTTTAGAGGATTCGCAATCTTAATGGTTGTTTTTGACCATGCGATGGTGGGCTGTATAGAGATAGGGAATTGGAAATATTGTGGAGTAGAATCATTACAAAACGCATATAATTTTGCATTTAACTATATAACTGGAGATGTTAGATTATTATGGCGTTCTGCTTTTTTATTCTTGTTTTTCTTTATTTCGGGAGTATGTACTATTTTCTCAAAAAACAATTTTAAAAGAGCACTTTTATTAGTTATTGTTGGCGGGCTTATAACGTTAATTACATATTTATTAGATAGATTTGTTATGAGTGGCACATTTATTCTTTTTGGTGTTATTCAATGCTTTGCTGTAATTGTTTTAATATTTGCCTTAATAGAAGGAGCAATCAATTTGATATATAAATTGGTTGATAAAAAGAAAGGGGAAAATACTCTTTCAGATAAGTTGAAGAAATTAATTAAAGTTGCGGTATATTTTGTAATAGCGGTTGTTTTATTTATAATAAATGAAATATATAATACGAAACTAATTGATGTATTTGGTAATTATATGGCTTTACATACTGACAATCCAATATTAGGAATGTTTATATATACTGATAATTGGTGGAAATCTGATTATTTCCCATTAATGCCATATATATCCATGTTTTTCT
Source organism: Clostridia bacterium (assembly GCA_024685275.1). Taxonomy (GTDB): domain Bacteria; phylum Bacillota; class Clostridia; order Christensenellales; family DTU072; genus CAG-1782. The sequence continues at coordinate 221 of JAIKVY010000073.1, read as the reverse complement.
TAGGGGCTGCTTTAGGGCCACTTATTTATTGGAAAAAAGAAAGTAAGTTTAAGTTTATTGATGGGGTATGGCATAAACCTTTATCAATAGCAGGACAATATTCGTTATTAATATATGTAGTAGGAACATTATTAGCATTGGGAATTGAAGCGATGATTTCATATGCTATTTTAGGAAAAATATAAAAGAAAAGGAAGAAAGTAAATTATGAAAGAATTAAA